>CAMWKC010000130.1 GCA_947174735.1 uncultured Porphyromonadaceae bacterium | reverse complement strand
CCTAATTTCCCTGTATCAACAGTCGAGGGTCACTCAGGTAAGCTTATATTCGGCACTCTCGGAGGTAAGTATATAATGGCTATGCAAGGTCGTTTCCACTACTACGAAGGTTACGATATGAAGCAGGTGACCTTCCCGGTACGTGTTATGAAGGAACTCGGAGTAAAGACGCTGTTTGTAAGTAATGCCGCCGGCGGTATGAATAAAGAGTTCCGGGTTGGTGACGTCATGATAATCACCGATCACATTAATCTTTTCCCTGAAAATCCTCTGCGCGGTCGTAACGACGATAAACTCGGTCCTCGCTTCCCATCGATGACAGAGGCTTACAGCCGCAGTCTTATAGCCTTAGCCGAATCAATAGGTAAAGAGGAAAAGATGCGTCTTATGCGCGGTGTATATGTAGGCACACCGGGTCCGACATTCGAAACACCTGCTGAGTACGAGTATTTCCGTATAATCGGCGGTGATGCCGTAGGTATGTCGACTGTACCTGAAGTGATAGTAGCGAACCATGCCGGTATGAAGGTATTTGGTGTGTCAGTGATAACTGACCTCGGCGGTAAAGATATTACTGATGTGCCCAGTCATGAAGAAGTACAGAAGGCAGCTATCAATGCTCAGCCGGTCATGACAAAGCTTATCACTGAAATGCTCGGCTGCATCTGAGCCACCTGATAAAACATAATAGGCCGGGTGGCCTCCGGAGGTAGTGATACTAAAGGGGGCCACCCGGCTGATTAATCGAAAACACATACCGAAATATTGGACTTCAATAATATGGAAGAAAACAGCAAAATGCCCGAGACAGAGATAGGCACATTAGGTGAATTCGGTCTTATAGAACGTTTGACTAAAGATTTTCCTCTGCGTAATCCTCAGACTAAAAAGGGGGTAGGTGATGATGCCGCCGTTATCGGTTTCGGTGATAAGGAAGCTTTGGTAACTACTGACCTTCTGCTTGAAGGCATACATTTTGACCTCAGATATGTTCCTTTGAAACATTTAGGTTATAAAGCGGCTGTCGTGAACTTTAGCGATATATATGCTATGAACGGCACTCCGAAGCAAATAACAGTGAGTTTAGGCATATCCAGCCGTTTTACAGTAGAACATATAGAAGCATTGTATGCCGGTATAAAACTGGCTTGTGAGATATATGGTGTCGACCTTGTAGGAGGCGATACAAGCGCTTCGGTAACAGGACTTGTAATCTCCATAACATGTCTCGGAGAGGCTGCGTCCGACGAAATAGTGTATCGTGACGGAGCTAAAGAGAGCGACCTTATATGTGTAAGCGGTGATCTCGGAGCAGCTTACATGGGCTTGCAACTGCTCGAACGTGAAAATAAGGTTGCTGCTGGCAGCGGTAAGGAATTCCAGCCTGATTTTAGCGGTAAAGAGTACTTGCTCGAACGTCAGCTTAAACCTGAAGCCCGTAAGGATATAATAGAGCTGTTACGTTCAAAGGGTATAAAGCCTACGGCTATGATGGACGTCAGTGACGGTCTTTCGTCTGAACTGTTGCATATATGTAAGGCTTCTGATACTGGTTGCCGTGTATATGAAGATAAAATACCTATCGACTATCAGACAGCAGTAATGGCTGAGGAACTCAATATGAATCTTGTCACAGCAGCTATGAACGGCGGTGAGGACTATGAGCTTCTATTCACTGTACCCCTAACGGATCATGAGAAGGTTAAGGACCTTGAGGGCGTACGAATGATAGGTTATATTACTAAACCTGAGCTGGGTTGTGCGCTTGTGACACGTGATGGAGCTGAGTTACCTATAAGAGCACAGGGCTGGAACGCTTTTGGTCATGGAGCATAACATAAGATTATATAAACAGTAAAATAATCCTTGTAAACAAGTACACAGAGGCAGCATGATGAACAAAGTTTAGGAAGTTTAAAAGCATTCAATAATATTTAACAGAATGTTTTAACTTTATTAAGTTAATGTGTTGTACTTTTGCGAACGGAAACCGAGGTTAGCCTCAGATGTGTCGTATAAACACTTTAATTCTGTTGTCTGTCGGCTGTGCCTCTCAGTGACTAATAAAGAGCTTATAAAAAAGAAAAGACTCAATGAATGAGACAGTAAATATTCGTGAACTCAACGACCTGATAGCTTCGAAGAGTAATGTTCTCAACATGATACGTAGCGGTATGGACCGGCGTATTGTAGGTCAGAAACATCTTGTGGATTCACTTCTGATAGCACTTCTGTGCAATGGCCATGTGTTGCTTGAAGGTGTGCCCGGTCTTGCGAAAACTCTGGCTATCAAAACTCTTGCTACTTTGGTTGAAGGTCAGTTCAGCCGTATACAGTTTACTCCCGACCTTCTTCCGGCCGATATTGTAGGTACACTCATCTATAGTATTAAGAAAGAAACTTTTGAAGTAAAAAAAGGACCTATCTTTGCTAATTTTGTGCTGGCCGATGAAATAAACCGTGCTCCGGCTAAGGTGCAAAGTGCTCTTCTTGAGGCTATGCAGGAGCGTCAGGTGACTATCGGTGACGAAACTTTTCCTATGGATAATCCTTTCCTCGTTATGGCTACCCAGAACCCCATAGAGCAGGAAGGTACTTATCCGCTTCCGGAAGCACAGACTGACCGTTTTCTTCTCAAGGTGGTTATAGGTTATCCTAATAAGGAAGAGGAAAAGGCTATTATACGTCAGAATATCAAGGGTGCGCTTGACCCTGTAGTACCTGTGGTATCACCGTCGGACATTCTCGATGTCCAGAAGATAGTACAGAAAATATATATCGACGAAAAGATAGAGAATTATATTGTCGATATTGTTTTTGCTACTCGTGAACCGTCTAAAGTAGGTCTGGAAGACCTGCAGAGCATCATAGAATATGGCGCTTCGCCGCGTGCTTCGATAAGTCTGGCTATGGCTTCTCGTGCATACGCTTTCTTGCAGGGACGCGGTTATGTGATACCTGAAGACGTGCGTGCCGTCTGCCACGATGTTATGCGTCACCGTATCGGTCTGAGTTATGAGGCTGAGGCCAATAACATCACGGCTGATGAGGTTATAACCGATATACTTGATAAAGTAGAGGTGCCCTGACACTATACTCTGAAAAGGAGCCGGACGTGGTGATACGTCCGTGCTCCGTACTTTACTCTCTTCACACACTTAATAAGTGACCCAACCAAAGAGCCTCGCGATGGATGCAAGCGAACTGCTAAAGAAAGTAAGAAAAATAGAAATCAAGACGCGCGGACTGAGCCAGAATATCTTTGCCGGCGAGTATCACACAGCCTTCAAGGGGCGCGGCGTGATTTTCTCGGAGGTTAGGGAATATCAGCCAGGCGATGATATCCGTGATATAGACTGGAATGTTACTGCCCGTCAGAATAAGCCTTATGTTAAGGTCTACGAAGAAGAACGCGAACTGACCATGATGCTGATTATAGATGTCAGCGGCAGTGGTGATTTCGGTGCTGTGGGTGAGGTCAAGAAGGAGATGATGGCTGAGATAGCCGCTACTCTGGCCTTCTCGTCTATACAGAATAATGATAAAGTGGGAGTTATATTTTTCAGTGATAAAATTGAGAAATTTATTCCCCCTAAGAAAGGTAAGAAACATATACTACGTATCATCAGAGAAATAATAGATTTTTCACCTGAAAGCCGTGGTACAGATATAGAAGTGGCTCTTAAATTCATGACCAACGCCATTAAAAAACGTTGTACCGCCTTCCTGCTGACAGACTTCATCGACTCGCATCCGTATTATCAGAGCATGTCGGTGGCTAACAGTAAGCATGACCTTGCGGCTATACAAGTATATGACCGTCGTGATGCCAAATTACCTGATGTTGGTCTAGTACGTGTGCGTGACCTTGAGACAGGTGCTGACCGTTGGATTGACACTTCGTCGTCACGTGTGCGTAAAAAGTATGAACGTGCATGGTATGAGCGTCAGCAGACGTTATCTTCTATTGTGGCACGGTGCGGAGTAGATCTTGTATCGGTCACTACGGATGAAGATTATGTGAAAGCCCTTCTGGGACTGTTCCGTAAGCGGGCGGTACATTGAGCAAAGACACAGAGATGAAAAGTAAAATCATAAGATACATAAGTGCAGTCGCCATAGCTTTGGCTTCGGTTTGTACGGCTACACCGGTACAGGCCGGGCCGCTTATGGTAAAGGCACGTCTTGACTCGGTGAGTGTGCTCATGGGGCGTCTCACCACGTTGCGTCTTGAGGTAGTCGAAGATGCCGGTAGCCATGGCGGATTTGAATTGCTTGAGGCTGCCCGTCAGCAGGGACGTCCGTATGCGACGGTATGTGGTGACAGTGTTGAACTACGTACCTCATTCGCTACTGATACGGTTGACCTTGGTTCCGGTCGTATACAGATAAATTATGCTGTTCCGGTACAGGCTTTTGATTCAGGTAGTTATCGTTTGCCTGAATTGCTTTACCGTGCCGGTACTGATTCAGTACGTTCCAATCAGGTATCGCTTCGTGTAGTACCTGTCAATGTGACGGCTGAAGATCCTATTGCCGGTTATGCGTCTGTGGCTAAGCCGGAGGGTAAATCTATATTTGATAATGTTCCCGACTGGCTTTACGACTATTGGTGGTTAATAATAATTCTGCTACTGGCAATAGGCTTCGGTATATGGATGTTGACTCGGCCAAAACAGCAGGGTCTTATCCCGGCACGTAAGAAACCTGCTCCGACACCATACGAAGTGGCTATGACACGCCTTAAGGCCTTGAAAAGCCGTAAGCTTTGGGAACAGGGTATGGAAAAGGAGTATTTTACCGAACTTACGGACATACTACGTGTATATCTTGATAAACGTTTCGGTATCAATGCCATGGAAATGACTTCGCGTCAGATTATGGATATGTTGCGCTCAAATCCTGTAATCAAGGATAAACGAGAGTATATGCGCCGTATTCTGGATATGGCTGATTTTGTAAAGTTTGCCAAAGTACGTCCTTTACCTGCCGACAATATATCAGCTTATGATAATGCTGTAAGTTTTGTTGAAGAAACACATAGTCTTGGTGCCGGCCCGTCGGAGGTAGGTGATTTTGCAACTCCGATTGGTGACAATAATGGCGTAAAGCCAGCCGGTAAGGATGTAACAACAATAAAAACTTCTGAGCCGTCGATACCGCCTCGTCAGAAAGGAGGTGCATCATGACACTTAAATATCCTTGGCTACTATTGTTGTTTCTGATTTATATACCCCTTATAATTTGGTATATAGCTAAACAGCGTGATGCTAATCCTTCACTCGGTGTATCGACTACAAGTGCTTTCGTACGGGTACGTACCACATGGAAAGTATGGCTCATACATGTCTGCTTCGGATTGAAATTAGCTGCTATAGGTTTTATGATTGTAGCTTTGTGCCGTCCTCAGACACATGACCACTATCGTACATCTCGTGTGGAAGGAACCGATATTGTGCTGGCTCTTGATATTTCGGGCTCTATGTCCGCACAGGACCTTGAACCTACACGTTTCGCTGCTGCCAAAGATGTGGCTGCTAAATTTGTGAACGGCCGTACTGACGACAATATCGGTCTGGTTGTATTTGCCGGTGAGAGCCTTTCGCTTATGCCGCTGACTTCCGACCGCGGAGCGCTTATCAATGCGATAAACAATGTGAGTATGGGCGACCTTAATGACGGTACTGCTCTCGGTGACGGACTTACCAGTGCTGTCAATCGTATAATATCAGGTAAAGCTAAATCAAAAAGTATTATCCTTCTTACAGATGGTACCAACAATGCCGGTGATGTACCTCCGCAGACCGCTGCCGAAATAGCACGTCAGAAAGGTGTGAAGGTTTACACTATCGGCGTAGGTACTAACGGTAAGATAAAGATAACTGATCCCTACGGTTTCTCGACTACTACGATGGAGACCGGTATAGATGAAGAATCGCTTAAACATATTGCCGAAGTAACCGGAGGCAAATATTTCCGTGCTCGCGATGAGAAAATGTTGCGCGATGTGTTCAGTGAAATAGATAAGCTTGAGAAAACCACACTCGATGTTGATCGTTACACGCGCACCGATGAGGACTTTATGATGTGGGTGGCTCTGGCTCTTGGCTGTCTTGGCCTTCAGCAGCTGCTGCGCTACACTGTGTTGCGCCGTATACCGTAAAAGTGTGTATACCGTAAAAAGAGAACCAACGAAAAAAGACGCTAATGTTAAGTTTTGCATATCCCCGCCTTCTGTTGCTCCTGCTGCTTGTGCCTTTCTTTGTGGTGCTGTATGCCTGGGCACGTTATTCACGCAATGTGAAGCTGAAAAAATTCGTAAGTCTGTCTGAATTGGTTCATCTCATGACTGAGGTGTCACACTATAAACCTACGGTCAA
>CAMWKC010000129.1 GCA_947174735.1 uncultured Porphyromonadaceae bacterium | reverse complement strand
GTGGGTTCTGAGTAGCCATTTTGATCAGATGTTGTGTTGCGCGGTGCACAAACTTCTGGCTGCGTGTACCCTTGATACGCATTATATCGTCGCTACTCACCGGTAGCTCGAAATCGAACATGTGATCGTTATTTTCCATCATCTTCTGATTACGCTGTCTTATATAGCTTACTTGGTCAAGATATATGCCGGAGGCATGATTGAAAGCATCTATAAGATCAAGCAGGGCTTCAAACATCTCATAACTACCGCTTGCCAACTGTAACCGACGTAAGTCACGGTCTGTCATGTGTTCCGCGTGTTCTCCCCATGTGATGGCATAGCGGTGGTGAGTAATGAGAAACAGTGTGCGACGCACTATTGGTGAGTCATAGTGCAGAGCACGTAGCATCTGGCGTGCGACTTTGGCACTGCGAAGCTCATACTGAGGATAAGAGACAGTTCCGTCGGGATGTCGCGTTTTTGCCGGCAACTTGCCACTCTCGTACAGCATAGCAGCCAGACGTAACGGTAACCACGGATGATTTTCTGTCTTTTCAAGATGATAAAGGGTATCAAGAGTGTGCTGCCACACACTGTACTGATTTATATCTTTATTATTATCAACAGGTGCCGGATAGCGTGCGTCGTCGGGAAGACGTTTGAGAGGGTTTAACTGCGGAAAGATATGGCAGAGTGCACCGATGTCACGCAGATAGTTAAGAGCAAGGTCGGGATGCGGACCGGTCAGCAACTTATTAAATTCACTTATAAGTCTCGGGCGTGATATAATGTTGAGGCGGCAGGCATTTTCAGCCATAGCATCGAGCATATCCTGATCAATCTTCCAACCGAAGCGTGCTGCAAAACGCACACAGCGCAGTATGCGTACCGGGTCGTCGTCAAAAGTTTCGAAAGGTTCGGCCGGTGTGCGGAGCACATGTTCCTGTATATGACGTACTCCTACGCCGGTGATGTCAATGAGTTTATCATTGGTTATATCGTAGTAAAGCGAGTTGATAGTAAGATCACGGCGCATACAGTCTTCTTCGAGGCTGCCAAAAGCTGTCTCGGGATTACGGCTGTTGTGATCAGTGTACTTCTCGCGGCGAGTCTGTACTACTTGTAATTCATCGTCAGGAAAGTCGCGGAGATATAGTTTGGCTGTGCCGAATTTAGGAAACAGCACCGGTTCTCCTACGGTCAGCTGACGGGCTGCCAGCCAACGGGCGAATTCCACACCTCCGTCCGGCAGATCAACGGCAAGATCAACATCTTTGATGTCGTTACCCATCACTTCGTCACGACAGCATCCACCTACGGCATAGACGTGTCCCTCGTAGGGAGTATCCTTGATGAGACGGCGCAGATAGGCGCATATATCATGATATATCTGAGTGGTCATGTTTCGTATCCGGATATTCAGCGTATATGCAGAGCTTCCTCAAAACGGGCCACTACGTCGGGTGCTCCGGAATGTTTGCCCGGATCGGACGAGAGTTTGCATGTGTCACACCAGAAGGGCCATGATACCTCAGGTTTTACTGAGGTCAGCTTGATAACGATGTTGAGAGGTTTAAGACCCTCGATATCGTTAGTAAAATGTGTTCCTATACCATACGAAGGCAGACAGCGTCCTTCGGCATAGCGCTGCATGGCAAGAGCCGAGTCGGTAGAAAGAGCATTGCTGAACACCACCTGTTTATAACGTGGATCGATACCTAATGAACGGTATTTGGCTATAATCTTGTCGAGCTGTTCGCGATTGTCCCCGCTGTCTATACGTAGGCCACGGAATAGATTTGCATAATCTTCGGTGAAGTTCAAGCTGAAAATACGCCAGCCATAAGTGTCGTATAGGAATGTGCCTAAGGCACCCTGATAGGTGTGGGCCCAGGCCTTCATGGCAAGCTTATTTGCCATAACCGGACCGTACATACCGGCTATAGCACATATAAGTTCGTGAGCCATAGTACCTATAGGGGTAAGGTTATACTTCATGGCCAGGTAAATGTTACTTGTACCTGCAAAGCGTCCGTTCCATTCTTCAGTTGAATGACTGACATCGGTAAAAGCTTCAACTACGGTATCCTGTACTATAAGCGAGGCACGGCGCCGTGTGCCGAACTCACTAAAGACACAGCCTCCTTCGAGCAGCCGACGTCCTTTTTCGCAGGCTTTCAGACGTACTTTGCCCAAATCTACCAATGGTTCAAACCCGGCCATACGGTAATATAATTCTGAAATTATAGCCAAAGTCTTGACTTCAAGCAGAATGGTCTGACACCAGGGACCTTCGAAGCCTACCTGCAGATGTCCTGAAGCATCCTGTGCTATACTCACCTGGCGAGGGTTATATCGGAATCCGCGCAGATAATCATAGAGCCAGTGCGGTATATAAGGACAGGCACGTTTCATAAAACGCGCCTCCTCCTGTGTCATGACAACATCGGCAAGAGCATCAATCTGTTCGCGCAGAGCTTTGGCGAAGCCGATAGGGTAGACCATATCATTACGGTCAGTGAAAGTGTAGCGCACTTCGGCGCGAGGAAAATTATCGACTACGGCACAGCACATCGTGAACTTATAGAGGTCGTCGTCGGTGAAATGGGTTATGATAGGACGCATGTTTTGTATTAATCAGAGTTTGGAACTTGGCCGACGGGCTGTAAGAGGCTGAAATGTATGTCCGTCGCAAGTACATGGAGTGGCTGTAGCCACATGATTGTCATAGTCGGTATCAGTGATAAACATAGCCTTGGCTGTGCGCGCCAGACCGTAGCGATTGAACCATGGGTCGGTACTCCACCACCACTCTATGGCTATGACACGTGCACAGGCATCGAAATCGGCATGTATTTCAAACAATCGTGTACGTGCGCATACAGTTATAAGCCGCCGTCCGTCACGCCAATGAGTGATACAGATATAGTGTGGCTTTATACGTTTATCACTGTCAAGAGTCTCGGAAGTTGTCAGGCCGCGTACACTCATAGTCAGTCCGAGACGGCTGTTGATTTCGTTCATGAGCGCCAGAAAGCAACGCCCGTGTGGTCCGTCATCTACCGTATGAGTGTACCATATATAATAATGTATCATTTCGTGCACGATAGTGTCTACCAGTTCATCTTCCGAGCGGTCAAGACATCGGCTGATACGTATATGACATTCACCGGCACCACGGGGACGTGAAGACGGCCACACTTTGGGGTGTACGAAAGCTCCGAGATGTGTAAGAGAATCCGTTAGTCTTATAGGTAAACGGGGTAAACGACCGCCGAAACATAAAATGTTGTAGTGGTCGAAAATATTATTGACAAAATCGAGAGTTGCACGCATAGCAGCAAAAATAAACTCAAATGGTTTTCGCCGTAGCGTAGCGGCGATAGGTTGGAAATGCAAAAATACGCAAAATATATTGAAAAATTGCTTTCTGACCTGAAAATATGTTGATAAACACATATTCTCCTACGGTGTTATGTGACTTTTTAACTAAATTTGCAGATACATACCCGTTATTATATCATATTTTAAATATTTTCTATATGGCAATCAATCTGCAGAAAGGTCAGCGCATAGGCGTAGGGCTGCGCAAAGTAGGTATAGGTCTCGGTTGGGATCCCAACGATAGTACTGGTTTCGATTTTGATCTTGATGCCGCTGCTTTTATGGTGGGTGAGGATCGTAAACTTCCTATGGATGAATTCTTTGTGTTCTATAATAACAAGTTGTCTCCCGATGGAGCTGTGGCTGCAGGTGAGGATGACCGTACCGGTTCAAGCTCTTCCGGCGGCGATGATGAAACAATAACTGTCAATCTTGATAAGGTAGATCCCCGTGTCAATGAAATAATCATTACCGTTACTATACACGAGGCTGATGTACGTCGACAGAATTTCGGTCAGGTACACAATAGTTATATACGTATATTTAATGAGGAAAACGGTGAGGAACTCGCCAAATATGAGCTTGAAGAAGACTTCTCGGTTGAGACGGCTGTAGAGTTCGGACGTCTTTACCGTCGCAACGGCGAGTGGAAGTTTGAGGCTATCGGCAACGGCTACAAGGGCGGGCTGCAGTTCTTCCTTGATAAGTATAACTGATTCGGTAGTTTTGGCTGAAAATAATTTAAAAATAAACAGTTAAACCTGAGAAAATTACTATGGCTATTAACTTACAGAAAGGTCAGAAAATAAATCTTGAGAAAAATAACGGTTCTAAGCTTACCGATTTCTGTGTAGGCTGTAACTGGGGTGCAATAACCAAACGCGGAGGTTTTTTAGGTATAGGAAAACAGACAATAGATGTTGACCTTGACCTAAGCTGTGCCATGTTTGATGCACAAGGTAAGCTTGTTGATTTTATCTATTCTCCTCTTTATCGTCCTGAACTGTTAGCACAGTACGGACAGAAACCCGGTAAGCTCTCAAGTTATGATGGCGCACTGCGTCATACAGGTGATGACCTTAAAGGTGATCAGAACGGTAACGACGGTCTTGACAATGAAATTCTGACTGTCGATCTTAAACGTGTAAGTCCTCAGATTGACCAGATTGTATTTTTCCTGAATACATGCGGTCAGGAGGATTTCTCACAGATACCATACGCTACAATACGTATGTTTGAGGGTACGCCGACACATGTGAAAGAGGTTTTTGCTCAATACGATGTAGCTGCAGAGCCGCAGTATTCCGGTATGGGTGCCTTGATAATGGGTAAGCTTTACCGTCGCAACGGCGAGTGGAAGTTTGCTGCCATAGGTGAGGCATACGCTGATCGTTTTATCGGCCAGACGCTGGAACGTCTGCAGAAGCAGATGGCCTGATTCTTAAGTTTCACTACACACATACACTTATAATGCGAAAACTCCCGGTATATCTGCTGCTTGATACAAGCGGCTCAATGTTCGGCGAACCCATAGAGGCCGTCAATAACGGTGTGCAGGTGCTTCTGTCAACCTTGCGTAGTGATCCGTACGCCTTGGAGACAGCTCACCTGAGCGTGATAACTTTCAATAATTCCGCACGTCAGGAAGTTCCTATGACCGAACTGTCTACTTTCCAGGCCCCGACTCTTGCTGCCAGCGGCTGTACAGCTCTTGGCGAGGCACTGAGTTTAGTGGCACAGCGTGCCGATGCTGAAGTGACCAAGACAACTGCTGAGAAAAAAGGTGATTGGAAACCTTTGGTGTTCATAATGACAGACGGCGCTCCTACAGATGATCTGCAACGCGGACTTGATGAATTTAAGAAACGCAAATGGGGTGTTGTCGTAGCCTGTGCAGCCGGTGCCGGTGCTTCGACTGACACATTAAGTAAAATAACCGAATGTGTAGTAAGTCTGGATAAGGCTGACAGCAAGACCATAAGTAAATTCTTCAAATGGGTGTCAGCGTCTATCAGCACCAGTTCGATGAAGGTGGACGAAGGTCATGGTGACGTTACAGGACTCGGTGAACTTCCTCCTCCTCCGCCTGAGGTCAATATTGTAGTCTGAGATTATGCGCCGATTACCGGTTTATATACTTATCGACACTTCGGGTTCGATGAGAGGTGAGCCTATAGAGGCTGTTAAAGTCGGACTGGAAACAATGGTAGCCAGTCTGCGTCAGGATCCGTTTGCTCTTGAAAATGCCGCTATAAGTATCATCACCTTTGATAAGGACGTTAAGACGGTGCTTCCGCTGACGCCGCTCGAAGACGTCCAGCTACCCGAAATCACAACTCCGGACGCGGGCCCCACCCATACGGGTGCGGCCCTGCGGACGCTATGCGAACGTGTGGATAGTGAAGTGCGTCTGAGCACTCCCGAACGCAAAGGAGACTGGATGCCGCTTCTGTTTTTGCTCACTGATGGCAAGCCATCGGATATTCAGGAATATAATCGACAGACTGAGGAAGTGAAGCGACGTAAGTTCGGTGCTATTGTGGCATGTGCCGCAGGTATGAAAGCACGTACGGAACCGTTAAAACAGCTTACCGATCAGGTTTATATGCTCGATACTCTCGACTCGAATGGCTTTAAGCAGTTCTTCAAGTGGGTGAGTGACTCAATAGGAGTCGGCAATCGCAGTGTCGGTTCGACTGACGACCTGACTCTGCCTCCTCCTCCCGAGGAAGTAAATATTATAGTGTAAGCCAGATGTATTAATAACCGCAAATCATAACCAAACAAAACCATAATGCGAAGACTTCCCGTATATATAGTCATAGATGTATCCGAATCAATGGTGGGGCAGCCCATAGAGCAGGTACGCAAGGGTATGCGTGAAATTGTCCAACAACTCCGTAGCGACCCCTACGCTCTTGAGACGGCATGGGTATCGGTAATAGCCTTTGCAGGACGTCCTAAGACTCTGACTCCTTTGACCGAGACTTATTGTTTCTTTCCTCCCGAAATACCTATAGGCGGAGGTACGGGACTGGGTGCGGT
>CAMWKC010000128.1 GCA_947174735.1 uncultured Porphyromonadaceae bacterium | reverse complement strand
GCCTATCCCGTCAGATGTTGTTATGGGTGCTACCTACGAGCTCGTCTACACTGCTGTCGACTACCACGGCACAACTTCAACTGCCAAGTTCTACTTCACTGTAAAATAATCTCCTCACCCTGCGGACACTACGGGACTGCCCCGTAACGGCGTCAATTAAGCACGACGGGACAGACCCAGACACTAAACAGAATAAAACCAAATTACAATGAAATTGAATAAATTCTTGGTTTCCGCAGCTCTTCTGCTTGGCGGCGTTTCAGCCGCCTCAGCACAGGAGGAGGTGACGGAATACACCTTCCAGCCTCACTGGTATATGCAGGCTCAGATAGGTGGTCAGGAGACCCTCGGTGAGGGTTCGTTCGGCGACCTGCTCTGTCCCAATGCCCAGCTCACAGCAGGCTACAACTTCAATCCCTACATCGGTGCCCGCTTAGTGTTCAACGGCTGGCAGAGTAAAGGTGTAAGCGAAGTAAGTGGCAACACATACCGTTGGAAGTGGAACTACATCGCTCCGACTATCAACGCAGTGTTCAACATGACCAACGTGCTTGGCGGTTATAACCCCAACCGTATGGTAGAGGCTAACATCTTCGGTGGTATCGGTGCCAATATAGCTTGGCACAATAAAGATGCCAACAACATTCAGACTGCCTACATGGCATCTCATGACGGCCGCGAACTTCTCGACTACTACTGGAGCGGTACACACGGTCGCTTTGTAGCTCAGTTCGGTGCTGACTTCCAGGTTAACGTAAGCAAAGAAGTAGCTGTCGGTCTTGAACTTCAGGCCAACGTACTTCCTGACCAGTACAACTCGAAGAAAGCCGGAAATGCTGACTGGTATTTCAACGCTCTCGTAGGCGTACGCTACACCTTCGGTCCTAAGTTCAACACTACTACTCGCGTTATCGAGCCCGTACCTTGCGAGCCGGTTATCGTAGAGAAGATTGTTGAGAAGATCGTGGAAGTACCTGTTGAGAAGATTATTAAAGAAGAGCCTGTTGTTAAAGAACCTATGCGTCGTGATATCTTCTTCACTATCTCGAACACTGTTGTATCGAATAGCGAAATGAAGAAAGTAGCCGAAGTAGCTGAATACCTCAAGTCTCATCCCGACACCAAGGTTGAAATTACAGGTTATGCTGACAAGGGTACAGGTACAATGGCAATCAACCTGCGTCTCTCTAAGCAGCGTGCTAATGCTGTATCAAAGGCTCTGCAGAGCAAGTATGGTATCCCAGCAAGCCGTATCGTTGTCAAGAGTATGGGTGAGGAAAATTACCAGCCTTATCCTGATCCTATACAGAACCGTGTAGCTATCTGTATTATCGAGGATTAAACTTACGACTTAGTTACAAAAAATCATAAGTGAATACGGAGAGCCAGTTTCTATATAGAGACTGGTTCTCCTATTTTTCCTTAATAGACAGATACAACTTGTTTTTAAGTGTATAATGGCAATATCCATGCTGAGGATACGTTATAAAGTCATTGCGACTCTCGTATGTCCGCGCTGATGTTGTAACATTTATTCCATTAACTATATATGAAATACTTTTTACCGACTCTTTTTCTTGCGGCAGCTGCTGTGACTCCCGCTGCTGCTCAGTTGCCGGGAAACGGTTATTACCGGGTGCAGAACGATGTCACCGAGCGTTATGCTTTCCTCACCGACAATACAGGTAAGATTCATGCTTCATCTACTACGGCTGATGTGCGTGCTATTGAACTCTGGAAGGGTTTTGATAAAGCCTGTTGTGATCCTGCCACTGTACTTTACTTTACTAAAAGTAGCGGTAATCAGTGGAATATTACAGCTCAAGGTACAGACCTACATGAAATAATCGGTTATTATGTAAACCTTCGTGAAGCTTCGGCCGGCGTCTATTATGCCTATGGCACTACAAGCGGAGTAACCAAGTATCTTGGTGATGCCAATGCCACTGATAGCGAGCAAGGTGAAATGTCAACCGAGGCTAAAGGTAATTACCGTAAATGGCGTATTACTCCTATATCAGCCGATGGGTCCAACTATTTCGGTGTAAAGCCTACAGTGACTGCCAAGGGTAAATACTATCAGCCTTTCTTTGCCGATTTCCCCTTCTCAGCCTCATCGACCGGACTTAAGTTCTACTATATATCCAAGGTAGAATACGGTATGGCTGTAATGCAGGAGATAACCGGTACTGTTCCGGCCAAGACGCCTGTGTATATTGAATGTTCTCATCCGCTTCCTACCGACAATCGTCTTAATCTCGGTGGGTCTGCTTCCGCTATAAGCAATAACCTGCTCGGGGGTGTATATTTCAAGAACGAGAGCAATTCCCATCGTAATGTTACTCCTTACGAGGCTGCCACAATGCGTCTGCTCGGTAACGATGCCGACGGCAACCTTGCTTTCGTAACTGCCGATGTTCAGTATCTTCCCGCTAATCAAGCTTATTTGAACGTACCTAACGGTACAGAAGCTACTGTACGTGTGGTAAGTCAGGCAGAATTTGATGCTCATATTTCTAAACTGCCTGCTTCTATCACTATCGAGCCGACAACCCTGACTCTCTATGCAGAGAGTACAGCTACACTGTCTGCAACAGTACTTCCTGCCGATTGCTCGGACAAAACCGTGACATGGAGTTCGTCAAATACAGGTGTGGTTACTGTATCAGCTTCGGGTAGTGTTAAAGCCGTAGCAGCAGGTACAGCTACCGTTACAGCTACCACAGTAAACGGTCTAAAAGCCACATGTAATGTAACTGTGACTGCAAAATATCCTACTTCTGTCACAATCGCTCCTGCTACCGGTTCACTTTATGAGACAGAGACTATTCAGCTTAATGCCTCCATAACACCGGCCGACGTACAGGAAAAGGGTCTGACATGGAGTTCCTCAGATGCGTCTTTAGCTACTGTCGATGCAAACGGTCTCGTTACAGCACTTAAGAGCGGTACAGTAACTATAACCGCCAAAGCAGGTAATGGTATATCGGGAAGCGCGGCTCTGACAATCAAGCCCTACTATCCTACTGCCATAACCATGAGCGATCCTACAGCACGCATACGCAAATATGAATCGCTCCGTTTAGGTTATAACACAACTCCGGCTGATGTCAAAGATCGTTCGGCTTCATGGACTTCTTCTGATACTTCGGTAGCTACCGTTACAGACGATGGTACTGTCACCGGTGTAAATCAAGGTACTGCCACAATTACGGCTACTACTCCTAACGGAGTCTCAACTTCTTGTGAAGTGACAATAGTAGATCCTATGGCTCAAAGTGTTGTTTTGGATACCGATGAAGCATATATGCAGATTGACGAGCGTCGTTATTTCACAGCTACTGTATTGCCGGAAGATGCTTCAAATAAAACCATAACCTGGACTTCAAGTGATGAAGCAATAGCTACTGTCAATCTTCTCGGTCAGGTACGTGCACGTGCAGCAGGCGAATGTATTATAACCGCTTCCACATCAAATGATGTTAAAGCCGACCTTCATCTTATCGTAGTCGACAAGACTGTGGCTGTTAAGGGAGTTACAGTTGTACCGGGTGCCATATCACTTCGTGAGGATGAAACTTATACTCTTGAGGCAGTGGTTATACCGGCTGATGCTACTGACAAACGTGTCAGCTGGACTTCGGATAATGAAGGTGTAGCCACTGTCAATGCTGAAGGTATCGTGACAGCGCATAGCGAAGGTGCTGCCATAATTACTGCTACTTCCGGCGATTATAGCGGTGTATGCTATGTAACCGTAATTGACGGAAGCGAAATAATAGCTCCTACAGCTATCACTTTATCAAGTGAAGAAGCTACTCTCGAAAAGGGAGAGACTATACAGCTTACCGCTACTGTAGAACCCGATAATGCTACCGATAAGACTGTATTCTGGTCATCATCAGCTCCTGATGTAGCACAGGTATCGGAAGATGGTCTCGTTACTGCTCTTGCCGGCGGCCGCACAGTGATTATAGCCACTGCTGTCAACGGTGTGGCAGCTGCCTGCAACGTAACCGTAGATGTACCTGTAGAGGCTATTGAACTTGACATTGAGGAGATTGAGATAATCGAAGGTACTACATTCACGGTACTTGCCACAATACTTCCGGCCGATGCTACTGACAAGAGTCTCGAATGGACTTCCGACAATCCTAATGTAGCTACAGTCGATGCTGACGGCGATGTAACCGTACATGCTATAGGTACTGCCTCAATAACAGCCCGTGCGCTTGACGGCAGCGGTGTCTGGGCTTCATGCACCATACACGGTATATCCGGTATTGACACAATTCTCGGTGATAGCGGAGTCTGCGATGTTTATACCACTGATGGCTTACTGATACACCGCGCCGCCGATGCAACAACTCTGAAGCAACTTCCTAACGGCCTTTACATTATTGGTGGTCGTAAAGTTCTTATTCACTGATAACTGACTGATAAGAGTAATTTAAATCTGTTTCAACAGAGTATATAATTCAGCCCCGGGCTTCTTGCCGTAACATAGCAAGAAGCCCGGGGCTAAATTATATTTATAGAGTTATAAATTTAGAACAAACAAAAAAGCCTGTACAGACCATGCAAAGATCAGTACAGACATAAAAAAATTGATTGTCATCCCGACAACCAATCTTCCTGTTAACCTTAAAATCTAATACCATGAAAAACTCAATGCAAAGGTACAAACTTTTTCTGAAAGTAGGTTATATAACATATAAAAAAATTTGTTTTTTCAATCTATTTAACAAATTAATTGATACAAAGAAATATTTTTAACATTTATTCACTCAAAGCATATCTCCTGCCAATGCCGCCTACCTGCACGCCCCGTATGTGCTGCCTACCCGTGCCGCCTGCACATGCCGCCTTTTTGTGCCTCCTGCCCATTCCTCCTTTTTGTAGCTCGTACCTGTGCCTCCTGGTTCTGTGACCGAGCTTCAGCTCGGTAAAGCACATCCCCCGAAAGCTCACCTATTACTCACCCCTCCAAAGATAGAACACACCTTCTCAGCCCGATAAGCTAAATCAGACAAGAAGCAAAGCAGACAGAAGTAATAAAGCTCAGTAAGATTTTGCTTGCAGTTTAGTCAAATTATAAGTAACTTTGCGTCTGTAAGCTATATGAACTCTCCATAGCTTACGCTGTTCGGCCCTAAAGGGCTGTCTGACCTTAAAACCTGATTCTTCAGACATTATTATGGATAATAAAATCACAGTAGACGGCCTCACTTTCGTGCCCTATCTCACCCGTGACCGTATAGCCGAGCAGGTGCGCCGAGTTGCCGCAGAACTGCGCCATGACCTTGAGGGTAAACGCCCTCTGTTTGTGTGTGTGCTTAACGGAGCTTTCATGTTTGCCGCTGACCTTATACGTGAGATAGGCATCAATGAGAGTGAAATCGCTTTTGTCAAATATACCAGTTATGAGGGAACTTCCTCCACAGGTAAGGTAAAGGAAATCATGGGCCTTCAGCAGGACATCTCAGGACGTGATGTAGTGCTTATTGAGGATATAGTAGATACAGGCCTTACCGCCGCTCACATGATAGCCGATCTTAAAAAGCGTAATCCGGCCTCAATACGTTTTGCTACTCTGCTTTATAAGCCGGAAAGTAACAAAACAGGTTTCTGCCCTGACTATGTAGCTTTCGAGATACCCCCGAAATTTATTATTGGTTACGGTCTCGATCTTGACGGTAAAGTGCGTAACCTTCCTGACATCTATCAGCTCAAAGAAGAGTAAGCCTTCCCCTTCACCGAACTAAGGCTTTATCTCGCACCTCTTATGTAACTCCTACTATTTAACTTTCTCTATATGCTTAATTTAGTTCTCTTTGGCGGTCCGGGTAGCGGCAAGGGTACCCAGAGCGCAAAACTTATAGATAAGTACGGCCTGTATCATATCTCAACCGGTGAAGTGCTGCGCGACCATATAGCACGCGATACAGAGCTGGGACGTATGGCCAATTCCTACATATCGAAGGGCAATCTTATTCCTGATGACCTTATGATTCAGTTACTCGATGACGTGCTTGAGAAAGAAGCCAAGGATAAGAACGGTGTCATCTTCGATGGGTTTCCACGCACACTGCCTCAGGCTAAAGCCCTGGAAGAATTACTGAAAAAACGCGGCACCAAACTTCATGCAGTCGTAGGTCTTGAAGTCGATGATGAAGAACTTATGAAGCGTATGCTCAGCCGGGGTGCTGCTACAGGACGTGCTGACGACAATCCCGAAACTATCCGTAAGCGTCTTGATGTGTATCACAATCAGACTATGCCGCTACGTGAACATTATACTTCCACAGGTCACTACCTCCCTATTGACGGAAGAGGAAGTATAGATTAGATTTTTGATGTTATCGTAATTATAATTGATAATCATCCGGCTGTAGCTGCCGATAAAGATAAATAA
>CAMWKC010000127.1 GCA_947174735.1 uncultured Porphyromonadaceae bacterium | reverse complement strand
CCCTGATATTGGGTATAGTGCAGGGCCTCTCAGAGTATCTGCCCATAAGTTCAAGCGGGCATCTTGAGATTTTTCGCCAGATACTCGGTGTAAATCTCCCTTCGGATAAAGTCCTTGAGTTTGATATACTCCTTCACGCTGCCACAGTGCTTTCCACCATATTCGTTCTGTGGCCTATGTTTGCCAGGCTTTGCCGGAGTTTCTTTACTTTCAGACGTGACGCTGATTTCTATTATGTCTGCAAACTACTGTTATCATGTATTCCCATAGGTATAGTAGGTGTATGTTTTAAAGATTATGTGGAGAATTTCTTTGGTAACGGACTTAGTTTGGTAGGTGTATGTCTGTTAATAACAGCCTGTTTATTAGCTTTCGCACACTATACCGGTATGCGTGAAACCCGTAACAGTACCGGTATGGTTCCGGCTTCGCGGGGACGTGATATAACATGGCTTGATGCTTTTATAATAGGCTGTGCCCAGTCACTGGCTGTACTGCCGGGTCTGAGCAGATCAGGTACTACGATAGCTACAGGTATAATTATCGGTGACAAACGCGATCAGGTGGCCCAATTTTCTTTTCTGATGGTTATAATTCCTATATTGGGTGAAGCGCTCCTTGATCTCAAAGATATGCTGGCCAGTCCGGCTGCTGAAGATGCTGTCAGCGTCGGAGCGGGGCCTATGGCTATAGGTTTCTTTGCTTCGTTCATAGTAGGTTGTTGTGCCTGCAAATGGATGATTAATCTGGTAAAGAAGGGCAAGCTTATCTGGTTTGCTGTCTATTGTGTGGCAGCGGGTCTGTTATGCCTGTTGTGGCATTGATGCGATATAGATTTGATACGCTCTTGTATGAGCGTTGTAACTCACTTAACAGTTTCGTTAGCATTGGACTTTATAAGCGGAGAGATAATAGGCATCGATAAGCCGTTAGGCTGGACTTCGTTCGATGCTGTCAAACGGGTGCGGGGGGCTATACAGCGTCGTCTGCGTCTGCGCCGATTCAAGGTAGGTCATGCAGGTACGCTTGACCCTTTGGCTACCGGTGTGTTGATAGTATGCACAGGACGTGCCACACGTTCTATTGAGATGCTTCAGAATGATGATAAGGAGTATGTGGCCCGTTTACGTCTTGGAGCCACCACACCGAGTTTTGACCTTGAGACAAAAATAGACAGCGAGCGCCCGTGGGAACACATAACCGCTCTTGATATAGAGAAGGTACTACCTTCGTTCAGAGGCCGTATCATGCAGGTGCCTCCTGTGTTTTCTGCAGTTAAGGTCGATGGAAAACGGGCATATAGTCTGGCCCGTAAAGGGCATGAAGTGGAACTGAAGCCTAAAGCACTTGAAATAGCTGAACTGGAACTCATATCGTTTGAACCTCCTTATGCTACAGTGCGTGTGGTATGCAGTAAAGGTACATACATACGTGCTCTTGCCCGAGATCTCGGTGAAGCTTTAGGCTGTGGGGCCCACTTAGTAGAATTACGACGCACTCGTGTCGGTAACATTAAGGTAACTGACTGCCTGACGGTGGATCAGGCTGTAGAGCATATAATGAATGGTCCTGTGACTTTCCCTGATGATTATAGGCTGCCTGAGTCACCGACTGATATAAAATGAAATAAATAACCCTAAAAACTATGCCTTGCACCGGTTATAAAAATACCAAGGGCATGGCAGTAACAATTCAGTCAAATAATCTGACCGAAACAATATGAAATTATCACAGTTCAAGTTTAAGCTTCCAGCCGACCTTATTGCACAGTATCCGTCGGAAAACCGCGATGAATGTCGTCTGATGGTAGTCAACTCCCGTACAGGTGAAATAACCCACCGTATTTTCAAAGAGGTAATAAACTATTTTGAAGAGGGAGATGTGATGATCTTCAATGATACCAAAGTATTTCCTGCTCGTCTTTATGGTAATAAAGAGAAGACAGGAGCGTGTATCGAGGTGTTTTTGCTGCGTGAGCTAAATGTTGAGAATAAGTTCTGGGACGTGTTGGTAGAGCCGGCACGTAAGATACGTATAGGTAACAAACTGTATTTCGGTGCCGATGAGTCGATGGTGGCAGAAGTTATAGATAACACTACCTCGCGTGGTCGAACACTTCGTTTCCTTTATGACGGACCGCATGATGAGTTCAAAGCGGCTTTGTATGCTATGGGCGAGACACCGCTGCCCGATTATATTACTCGTCCGGCCGAACCTGAAGATGCTGAACGTTATCAGTGTATCTTTGCCAGTAAGGAGGGCGCTGTTATGGCACCGGCTGCCGGTATGCATTTCAGCCGTGAACTGCTGAAGCGTCTTGAAATCAAGGGCGTTGAGCGTGGCTTTTTGACCCTGCACAGTGGAAGGGGTAATTTCAAGGATATCGATGTGGAAGATCTTACCAAGCATCGTATGGACAGCGAGGAGATGATAGTTGACAGCGACCTGGTTGATATGGTCAATGCTGCCAAAGACCGTAATTCAAGCGTATGTGCTGTAGGTACATCTGTACTGAGAGCTGTGGCCAGTTCAGTATGTATGAACGGTCATCTTATGACTTATTCAGGCTGGACCAACAAGTTTATCTTTCCTCCATACGACTTTACGGTATGTAATTCCCTTATATCTAACTTTCACATGCCGCTCAGCACTATGCTTATGATGGTGGCTGCCTTCGGTGGTTACAAACTTATCATGGAAGCATACGACGTGGCTGTGAAGGAACGTTATAATTTCGGCGCCTATGGTGACGCCATGCTGGTGCTTCGATGACTAAGGTTTCATCACGTCATGACATAGTGGGCCGTGCTATATCGGCATTGCGTTTCCCGCTTATCATAGGTGTGGTGCTCATACATTGTAATCTTCTACCCTCGCTTGGCGCCGACGGTGCCGGGCGAGGGTTTGATGTATGGTCCTATAAAGTCATAGGACTCTTAAGCGGTGTAATGGCACGGTCATGTGTCCCTTTGTTTTTTATTTTAGCCGGTTATCTGTATTTTCGTAGTATTAATAAGCTGACTCCTAACTTATGGTGGCGTAAGACGCGGCGTCGTTTGGTCAGTCTGGTAGTACCTTATCTTCTGTGGAACTTGATTGGCTTATGTGCTTTTTTGTTTAAACGATATTTAGGTGATTCGGCCGGATTTGGACAATATACAGATATATCCGTATCTCCGTTTACTATTCTGTCCGGTTTCTGGGCTGTACCTCATACTTCATATCCATACGATTTTGTACTATGGTTTGTACGTGATCTTATTGTGGTTGCAGTCTTTCTTGTGCCTGTAGTGTGGTATATGACTCTCGGAAAAATATGGGTATTTATCATTTCTTCTGTTATGATGATGGTGTGGGGGAGCGGTATGATGTATATTGACGGATGGTATTATTTCTATGCCGGAGCTTTTATAGCTGTTACACGGCTTGACGTTAGTCGTCTTGGACGCTATATGTGGCTTCTTACATGTATATGGATTTTACTTTCGTTTCTGGTATTGTTTAGCTCCGGTACTGAATGGTGGGACAGAGGACTTGGCTTCTTGTGTCAATGTAGCGGAATTGTGGCTATGACATCGCTTGCATTATATTATGTGGACCGTGGCGGCAAACCGAATGTTTGGCTTGAAAACAGTGCTTTCTTTATTTATGCCTGCCATGGTCTGTATAGTTCAGTAGTGATGAGATTTTTACTTGGTCATATTGACCTTAGCAGTAACCTAAGAATAATCAGTGTTTACTTTGCTGATTTTATAATATTACTTGGAATAAGTCTTTTATTCTATGCAGTTTGTCATAAATATCTGCCCTCAATGACTACGGTGCTTACCGGAGGACGTACAAAAAATATCCCGGATACACCTCATTAAAGGTACTCCGGGATGAATAAAAAAGATTAGGTGTCTCGCGACAACTAATCCTCTAACCTTAAATCTAATACCATGAAAAACACGGTGCAAAATTAATACATAAAATCGGCTGGAAAAAATTTTTCAGCAAAAAAATTCACTGTGTTAGTGTACTTTAACGCTTATTAAATATTTGTAAAATACTGTATAGTGTCTTTTGTAGCAGACAAATGTAAACTATGTCTGTCGTTATTTGAGTTTTTATGAAAAAATATATATGTATAGAAGACTATTAATGGTTAATAAAGCGACAAATGTCTAATTTGTATTTTGTTGCTTTTTTAAGCATTTTACTCTTCATATTCGATATTCAGCTGAACATTTCAGTGAGTACATCAGGTGATTTAAGACCGGTCATACCTGGCAAATGCAAAGCATAATAATCGAGCAGGCGTCTTAGAAGCAGACGTCGTTGGCCTCCGTTGAAGCGGAAACGCGTATAGTTGGCAAAATTTATACGACTTATAAGTGGTATGAAGAGAGTTTCTTCGGGGGGAATAAAATTGTTGTGCAGAGGACGTGAATCAGTAAACACACCACCTTGCATATCAAACCACTGAGCTGACTCTATTCGGTTAAGATCCGGTTGTATGCCCATAAAAGGTAAAAGAGTTATAAGTAAGGCGAGATGGAAATTGCCTATTCCGCGTTCAGAGGCATTGAAGGCGCTTATGGCATTGGCTACATAATCCCACATGGCTGTGTCGGGTGGGGAAGTACGTAATAAATGATTTAGAAATTCGCTGATAAACATTGCTACAGCTGCTTTCACAGGATTGAGTCTTAACGAATCAGCTACAAGTATAGGCTGAAATGAACCAAGCTGCTGCAATTCCCGGTTTGCTTTGAAATTTACATCTGTTTCAATTATAGCTAAAGGATACAGTCTTGCCTGTTTCAGTCGTGCTGAATGACTTGAACCTGCAGTGGAGAGGAAAGCAACTCTTCCGCGTTGTCGGGTAAAGAGGGTTATTACATTGTGACGGTCATTATGACGTCGTATATCTATCACAATACCTTGAAGCTTTTCTAACATAGAGATTAGGAGTATATAGGAGCTTTATCACTTTTTGTTATTATTGAACGTAGCAACTGATGGCTGAAACGACAACGCATACAGTCTCTACGGTCGCAGTATTCACGTCGGAGTTGCAGGAGGGCCTGTGAAGTCGCTGCAGATTTTACATTTATTCCTGCTGCTTGCCAACGGCGTATGATAGTATTCTGTTCAGGAGGTAAAGCCTCAAGCAGATTAATAGCTGACTCTGCCATATCGGGATTACCTATATACCTACCGTAGGCATAATAAAGCGGAGCTACGGCATTAATCATAAGCAGACGTATCGAAGCCATTGACAGTCTTACTGAAGCAGCTGACTCTTCGGTATCGAAAGAGTGATGTGTGGCCCAATAGCCTTCGAGTGTCCAGCCGAATAACGGAATAAGGAGATCAGGATCTCCTTTACAGTCAAGCAATGTACGCAGCATAGCGAATCCGCCTTCACAGGCGCGTGCAAGCATGGCGAGACGACGATGTGGCATATTCTGCGGTCTTGTACGTGCATACTTCCACATATCGCTACGAATGGGTTTCAAACCGTATTTGCGTGCTAAAAAGTAATATTCGCGACATAATAGCTGATAACGTTCGTCCAATATGTGCTTTGACGTGTCAAGCATACCTGCCTGTCCGAATAGTAAGGCTTCGAGTTGTAGCGGATTGTCACTGTGGCGTGCCATGAAACGTAGGGGCAGTGATAAAGCTGTAAGTTCGAAAGGGTCTCCGTTAAGTCCGAAGCCCATTGCGCGGGCCAGCAGAACGAAGCAGGTCTGTTGCCAGTCGTTGCCGGTAATAGCGAATATCCGCATTACGTTTGATGCACGTGTCTGTATTCGTTCGATAACAAGTGACTCAAGCCAGTCAGTTACAGTTAAAGGTGACAGTGTATGTAAATGCTGTTCACACCTGACTGCATCCAATTCAGTGTGCAGACGTGAATAGGCGGAGTAGAGATCCGGAGGCATAACTACTTCGACCTGTGGAATAACAGAGCCGTCATGTCGGGTAATCTTACAGTCAGCAGAAGCTACCACATGAAGTATTATTGAATCGTAAGCCATATCTTTGTCATGACCGTGACGGAACCAATCAGAGGCTTTGATATGAATCTCGACATTGCCGGCCCACTCTTCAGCCCCTACAATATGAATCTTTGAATTAAAAAAATCAGGACCGGCTCCGTTATTAGGTATGCCCGGGTCAATAACTTCGATACGCCGTCCATCGGGAAGACGCAGACGGCTACCGAACATACGGTATTTCCAAAGATAATGGTACAAACGTTCCATAGTAAATAATGGGGTTTGGGTTATGATACAGCGCAAAATTAACTAAAATACCTCTAATCTGTAGTAGAAAAGTCTTTGAGAGCACTGAAAACAGAAGTATTTGGGTGTTAAAAATATTTAAAAATATAAATTGAATAGCTTAGAATATTGATAGACTAAAAAAAATGGGCTATCATTGCAG
>CAMWKC010000126.1 GCA_947174735.1 uncultured Porphyromonadaceae bacterium | reverse complement strand
CCTATACGTTCTGGTTATATGTCTTCTGATCCTTTTGCACCTACTAACGCAGATATAAAGACTTACTACCAAGGTAGTTCAACTGTGAGGGTTGGTGCAGAGTACCGTGTAACTCCAAGATTCAGTGTTCGTGCTGGTTACAGCTATGTTTCTTCTCCGGTTAAACAGGCCGCACGTGACAATAGAATGAGTATATATACTTCAGGTACAATGATGGATTATACATTTAATAATTCTACTCAGTACATTACTTGTGGTTTAGGATACAGATGGAATAATTTTTATACTGATCTTGCCTATATGCATAAACATATAGGTGCTACTTATCATGCCTACACACCGGACCCGGCTTCTCCGCAGTATCCCAGTCCTCAGGCAGATATGACTTTTAGCAATAATCAATTGGTTTTGTCGTGTGGTGTGCGTTTCTAATGTTATATTCCCAATTAGGTCGGCTCACATAGATATAAACATCCATGTGGTTCGGAGAGAGACCTGAAGGCATATAAGAAATCTTTTCCGCCATTCTTTAATTGTAACTGGCTTTTTAATTTTTCTGCATTGACAGGATAATTTCGTGTAACTATATTAAGCGGTGTGTCTGTCAGGGCACGCCGCTCTTGTTTTGTAAATCTTTTTTTTATTCTGACACATCGACCAGGGAAGTCAGTTATATACTGGTTAGAACAGAATAAATGAGTATTAGGGGCTAATTTTTCCAATGTAGGAAATTTGTACTGTAAAGCACTCCAACAACCAAATTTCATTATAGCTGCATTAGCTTCATATAAAAACATACCTTTTCTCAGTTCACCGGTATAATAAAGAATATTATGATGATTTTCATTAACAGAGAACTCAGAAATATCACCCTTATCGTTTATGTCGACAGCACTGAGAAGTGTATCAGATGCTTCAGGTATAATTTCAATAAGTATTTCTTTACATTCACCCTTAAAACAAACAACATAAATATGCGAGACAGATGGAAGCTGTGTTAAAATAGCAGTTATATCCAACATAGGAGACGCTTTAATCAGAAGTCTCTTTGTACGTAAAAGAATAGTATTCAAGTTCTGTCTTATATCAGGCTGACAGTCGCTGAATGCAAATTTACGTTTATTATTAGCATCTCTACGTGCGGGATCTACAAATATAAGGTCATAGATTTGCTTACACTCTGTTAGCATCTTGATAGAATCCACATTATATACTGAAATATTACCTGGTTTAATTATAGAAGCATTATAATATAATACAGATGCTTTGTAATTATCAAGTTCACAGGCTGTGACTGTGCAACCTGCGGCAGCAAAGGACATTGTATCAATTCCGAGTCCGGCTGTCATATCAAGGACATTTTTATCATCTGATAGTAAAAGAGATGTATGAAACCGTGCTACATATTCGTTGGAAGCCTGTTCGTAAGCTACAACAGAAGGAAAAAGAGTAAAGGGTATATTAGTGAAGGTAGGAAGTTTATACTGTCCTTTACGTCTTAAATCAATCTGCAGAGTAGCGAAATCAAGAGGAAAACCACAGGTTAAGGCTTCTTCTCTATATTTAGATGATAAAAGAAGAGCAGCAGAATCATCATGAGCATGTAGTCTGACAAATTCATGAAACCGAGAATCAGTAAAAAAGTCAGGACAGCATGTTAAATCAACTTTGTGCATGGGAATAATATTGAAACAAACGCGAAGATAATGATTTTTTGATTAATTTTGCACGTAATTGTACATTTCATACAAATGTTTCGTCGATTTTAGCCCAATCGACGATATTTTAATCTAACTTAAAAATGATGATACTCAATAATAAGAGAAAAGTTCTGATGCTTTCATGGTGTTTCCAGATAAAAAAGCCTCTGGTATTTGGAGCTATCTTGCTATTGTCACTATTGTGTCAGCAGATAGCTGCTAAAACAGTTGCAGACTCCGAACCGTTTGTATTGATTATAGACCCAGGTCACGGAGGTAAAGATCATGGAGCAGCAGAAAACGGAGTAAAAGAAAAGGATATTAATCTGGCTGTAGCTAAATATTTAGCTAAGTTATTGGAAAAGAAGAAAGACAATATAAAGGTTATCATGACCCGTGATAAAGATAATTTCATAACTTTGCAACGGCGTGCAGATATAGCTAATGAGAATAAAGGAAATCTTTTTATTTCGATACATACAAATTCGGTAGATAAATCGAATAAAAACCGAAAGAATATTTCCGGTAGTTCGGTTTATACTCTTGGCCTAAATAAAGATGAAAATAATATGAAAGTGGCCCAGAGAGAGAATTCTGTAATAGAGCTTGAAAATGATTATAGTCATAAATACTCAGGTTTTGATCCTACTAAAGACGAGTCATACATTATTTTTCAAATGGCTCAAAAAAAAGATCTTATACAGAGTATAAAGTTTGCCGAACAAACTCAGAACAAATTAGTCTCTAAAGCACATCGTGGAAATCGTGGAGTACATCAAGCAGGTTTCTGGGTATTATGGGCCACTTCTATGCCGGCTGTGCTTGTAGAACTTGATTTTATCTGTAATCCTACTGCGGCTAAGTATCTTTCTTCCGAGACAGGTCATAAAGAAATGGCTGAAGCCTTGTATGAGGCAATAGTAGAGTATGTAGAGGATTTTGAACAGAAAAATAAAAATACATCGGTCAAAGCAGGTGTGAAAAATAATAGCCGTGCTAAATCTAAGACAACTGCTTTCCAGAATAATACTATAAATGTTGGTGACAGAAGAAGACGTTCGGAGTATGGTAAAGTAAACTCTGGCGAGCAAAACTTTGAAGTAGCTGCATTTGATGAAGTAATATGGGTGAGAGAACAGAAAGAGAATAATAGTATGTCCTCAGTGGAAGAGATAATATATCCACAGGAACTGATTACTGAGGAGATTATAAAAGATACTAAATCCGCTAAGTCTGCATCCTCTAACCAACAAATGAAAGGTAATACAGTTGTTAAAGTAAATAGTGATGGTACAACTGTATTAGAACCACTAAAAAAAAAGCCTTATCCAATCATGAGGCACGAGGTGAAAAATCTGAAATTGTGTACCGCATACAATTGTTTGCCAGTACAGACCATCTTTCTCTCTCTAATCCAATGTTCCAGGGGTTAACTCCTATATATACTATAAAGGAGGACAATATTTATAAGTATGTGTTTGGTGAAAGCACACAAAAGAAGGAAATCAAAATGCTTCTTGGACAAGTCAGAAAAAAGATACCCGGAGCATTTATTATAACTACAAAGAGAAGTAAGAAATAAAATAATGTGGTATGAAGAAATTGTTTAACAAAGAATTCGTAATAGGCCTATCGGTGATTTTAGCTATTGCGATACTTATTTTCGGAATTGAGTTTCTGAAAGGAGTCAACCTTTTTAAGCCCTCGAACTTTTATGTGGTATCATATAACAATGTAGCCGGTCTGGAGTTGTCAGCTCCTGTTACAATTGACGGCTATAAAGTTGGTCAGGTACGTGAGATAAAGTTTAATTATGAACATCCAGGAACGATAGAGGTTCTTCTGGCAGTAGACAAGAGTCTGAGACTTCCTGAAGATTCCAAGGCAATTATTGAAAGTTCATTGCTGAGCGGTGCTTATATCAACATACAGAGAGGTCAATCATCAAAGATGATTGAAGTAGGTGGTAAGCTTGCCTCAGGTACAGCACCTGACCTTATGGCATCTTTAAGTGGGGAAGTGCTTCCAAGAGTATCCTCAATTTTGCCTAAAGTCGATTCAATCCTTTCCAACCTTAATAGGCTGTCTGGAGATCCTGCTCTGATTCAATCAATTCAGCGAATAGATGATATTACTAATAATATTGCTCAGCTTTCAGCAAACTTGAATAGTACGATTGTAAAAAATGTACCTTCTCTTATGCAAGATGCACGTAAAGCAACTTCTAATATCGATATAATTACTTCGAGATTAGCTGATTTGAGTCGTGAACTGAATAATCTTCCTATTGAAAGTACGATGTCAAATCTCTCAGCCACTACAGACGATTTAAAGACTTTTACAGCTAATCTTAATAATCCTAACTCTACTTTAGGACGTTTGACCGGTGATAGTAGATTATATGATGAACTTAATCAGGTAACCAGTGATCTTGATTCTTTGATTGTAGATATTAAAAATAATCCTAAGAAATATATAAGCATTAAGTTGCTTTAATAACATTAGTAATACCCGTAGTACGTGCTACTTTAATCAGGTAGTCGTAACTACGGGTATTTAAATACAGTGAGTAATATGAGGCTATAACATCATTATAGTATAAGTAATAAAGGACAGAATCCAAGCCAATACTGTGTTATAAATCATAGAGAATATACCATAGCGCCAACTGCCAGTCTCACGTATTATAGCTGTAATAGTTGCTATACATGGAAAATACAATAATACAAAAACCAGAAAAGCAACAGCTGAGGCAGTTGTAAAAGGGGGTTGGCCGGTAACAGGTGAAGGTGTGTGCAGACGTTGCGCCAAAGCTGCTTCATCATCATCTCCTACATATAGAACTCCTAAGGTAGAAACAACTACTTCTTTAGCTGCTGCTCCGGCAAGTAGGGATACACAGACTTTCCAACTAAATTGCATTGGTTGCATTATCGGCTGAATAAATTTGCCTATATGGCCTAACAGCGAATTCTGTTGTTGATATTCAGATAAAGTAAGATTTTCGATAAGTTCAGAATTATCTGGTGAAATATTACTATTTGTTATTTCACTGACCATTTCTGATTTGAAATCTTGAGGTACGTCATTGTAGTCATAACGTGGAAAGTAGGAAAGAGCCCATATTATAATTGAAGCTATAAGAATAAGACCACCCATTTTTCGTAGGTATTGTTCGGCTTTTGCCCACATATTGCGTATTATTGCCTTAGTGGTAGGAATACGATAAGGGGGTAGTTCCATAACAAACGGTGTTTCGTCTGCTTTAAACCAGAACTTTCTCAGTAGTCTTGCTGTCAGAACAGCAACAATTATACCAAGAAGATATAAGCCAAAGAAAACCCATGTACCGTGATTAGGAAAGAAAGCACCTGCCAAAAGAACGTATATAGGTATTCTGGCAGAACAACTCATGAAAGGATTTACCAGAATAGTAATAAGACGACTTGACTTACTTTCGATAATACGGGTTGACATAATGGCCGGAACATTACAGCCGAAGCCCATAACAAGCGGAATAAACGATTTCCCATGCAGGCCCATACGGTGCATCAATTTATCCATAATAAACGCTACACGTGCCATATACCCCGAATCTTCCATAAAAGAAATGAAGGCATAGAGAATCAGAATATTAGGTAGGAAAACGATTACTCCACCGACACCACCTATAATACCATCAAGAATAAGGTCTTTCAACGGACCTTCCGGCATGAAATTAGAGATTAATCCAGAAATCCAGCTCACACATGCCTCAATCCACTCCATAGGATAAGAACCGAGTTTGAATGTTGCCCAGAACATAAGCCACATTACTGCCAGAAACAGAGGAAATCCGAACAGTTTATTAGTGACGAAAGTGTCTATAATTTTTGTAGACTTTTCTTCCTGGCGTATATTTCCTTCCATAACCTCTGCTAAAGCACCGTTTATAAAACCGTACTTTTCAGCTGCAATACAAGAAACCGCATCTTCACCTAAAGCTTCAGCTATACGTAACTGTTCCTCATCTCGTATTTTGAGAAGCTCTGTATAGCGAGTACTTGGACGAATCATACGTTCGGCTTCCGGATCGTTTTCTAATAGCTTAATAGCCAAATACCTTGGAGAAAAGTGATCAGGGATGATAGGATCATACTTTATTATATCTTTTAAACGGTCAACAGATTGTTCGATTTCCGAATGCATTTTGACATGTATATGCCGTGTATCGGGATTCTTTAATTCGTAGACGCTTATAATTGTATCAAGCAGTTTTTCGACTCCCCATCCGTTTGAAGCATTTGTCGGTACTACAGGTACTCCAAGCATTTTACCAAGCTGTTCGTATTCAAGTTTGATATTGGCTCGTTTAAGTTCATCATACATGTTGAGATCAATAACCATGCTTCGGTTCATATCTATGAGCTCTGTAGTAAGATATAAATTACGCTCAAGGTTAGAAGCAACTACGACATTTACTATGACATCCGGCGTTTCTTTACGTAAATACCGAGTGACATAGAGCTCTTCCGGAGAATATGCAGATAGAGAATATGTACCGGGTAGATCAACGATGTTCAGGCGATAACCTTTATAATACATAGAACCTTCTTTAGCGCCGACTGTGACCCCCGCATAATTGCCGACATGTTCATGTGCGCCTGATACAAAATTGAACAGTGAGGTTTTTCCACAATTAGGATTTCCAATCAGAGCTACATTAATAACTTTATCATGCCTGACTTTAATAGAATCGGAG
>CAMWKC010000125.1 GCA_947174735.1 uncultured Porphyromonadaceae bacterium | reverse complement strand
CCCTATAAACCGTTAGAAATAAAGTAATCCTTACCCTCTGTTATGCCATATAAAAATTCTCATTATAAATGATATGAAATCCTTACCCTTAATATTTCTTATATTGCTGTCCTCAGGCTGTGTGGCTGCTCAGTCAGACTCAGCCGCTCTGATACCGTTCGAAATCAAAGGAGATAGCCTGCCTCCTATCCGCCATATAACCGACATGAAAATTTCAGGCGATACCCTCTTTTTCGTCTACGAACGCGAAGATGGCGTCGGCCGGCGTTTCCTACGTTGGGCTTTAATACACCCGACAACACATACTCTGACTCTTGGTCCTGATATAGGTATCGGCACATCATATATGCCCTATCCTTTCACCGATAGTGACGGCAAAATAAAAGTTGTCAGTCAGGATGATGGAGAAATTTACGATATTACTCCCGAAGGCACTCTTCAACCCACAAGAAGACGCATCTTTAGCTCTGAGAGCTCCTCACCTGTCCCACTCTCCAGTTATCTCAGCGATGTTCACACAATTTCACCCGGTAAATATATTTTCCTCGGCCGCCAACCAAAAGGAGGGCCGCAGTATATCATGACTGCTGACATAAATGCTCGTATAGATACTATACATCAGACAAGCCTTTCCCCCGAACTGACAGCATGGATGCCCAACCTCGGCAAACTGATATACTCCGATACACACTCCCGTATGGCCTTTGCCTATCTCTTTCATCCCGTCATCGAAATCCTGACTTCCGACGGCACCATACTCACAACTACCGAAATCGGCTATCACACCTTCAATCCCTCCACCCTCGACGAAGCTGACTTCGAAAGTCTCAATCCTTTCCATACTGTCTCCATAACCCAAACCAGCGATTACCTCTATGCCCTACACTGGGGCTATCCTTACTCGAAAGCCGAACTTATGAATCCTACCGTCTTCCAGCTCGACTGGAACGGCAAAATCATCAACCGCTACTTCAACGTCCCCAGCCCCCTCTACAACATCGCCGCCTACAACGATACCACCCTCATCGGCTGGACCGGCACCCGCTTCATCCAGATACCAATCAACTACTAAGCCCATCCCCTCCTCTTCCCACTCCCCTCTTCCCTCTTCTCTCTTCCCTCTTCTCTCTTCCCTCTTCTCTCTCCTCCTTTCCCCCCTTCCTCACCCTCGTCCATCCAAAACCAAATAGCTTCCCGCGCGAAGCTGGTTCCCGCCCGGAGCTCTGCTCCGTAAGTCCTCAAAACCGATACTGCACAGAAGCAATTATATTCCGCCCACGTATCCCGAAGCTATATTCCGACCGCGCCAAGGTCCCATAGCTCACATATTCATACCTGCGCTTATTAAGCAGATTATTAGCAGTCAGCGACAGCCGCACCCTGTTGCTGACACGCCACGCAGCCGAAGCATCAAGCAGCACAAGATTAGCCATATTCCCCTCAGAAAATACAGTCATAAAGTGCTCTGTTCCCACCGTAACCTGAACAGCATCATTAGCCATAAAAGTTGCAAACAGACTCTGTCTTAACGATTGATACACATTATCCTCACCTCTCACTCTCAATGCCGACAAAGCATAATCACCCTCATAGCTGACCGAAAGCCAGCGCAACACACTGCCCTTCAGATACGGCCGCACCTCGGCGCCAGCCTGTCTATAAGCTACCACCTCGTTATCACGCATCGAAGAAGCCATTACGACCGACCCGCTGACATCACAGCCCACCACAAACCGGCTATGTCCTAATCCTTTACTTACACCTCCGCTTACTGTCCATGTATCCTTATGTGAAAGCCTGTCTGCATAAGTCGATATAATAAAATCATCTATAAACACCTGATTAGCCATCACAGCCGAACGTTGGTGACTATATGAAGCCGAAGCATTCACAAACAGTGCCTTCAGAGGATTACGGTAAGCATACTTCACTGCCCCCGACACATCATGGCTATACTTATCCGGATTAAAAGGCACAAACAGATTACGGTAATCCGACAACACCGGAGTGCCTATAAAAAGATACGCCTGCGGTGCGCCAACATTGTATGTCACACTTGCCGACAATTCGGATTTTGCCGTAAGTTGCCGCTTTACATACAACCAGGGCATAGCTGTCACATAATCATGCTGTCCGTTTACAGAATAATGCAGCCATTTCAGCGGAGTCATGAAAGACAGTCTCCAACTGTTACGCTCATAATCTACCCTCGGAGTAACATACACTTTCGACAAAAAAGCATTGCAAACATCCGAATTATCAAACTCTCCCATCCCCGACAGCGATGTATTCATACGCCGGTAATTTATATCGACTCCGCCGGTCATATAAAACTTCCAGAATCTTGATAATCTTCCGAACTGTGTTTCGGTTGTACTTCTGAAATCAGATATAGCAACCCTCTGCATAGCTATCTCATCACCTGTTACCCGAAGCATATCCGGATGCCGGTCAAACGAATTACGCGATGTCAGATTAAACAATTTCTTTTCATTTCGCTTCACAAGTTTCAGATCATTTACAGCCGCGAAAATCTTATGTCTTACATACTGATCAATATCAAACGAGCCGCATACATCCGAATTGGAATTATTCCATACGGCATTGACTGTAAATCTGTCTTTCAGAAAATATCCGCGTTTGTTAATCTCGCTGTTCAGCTGTGCCGACAGATTATGTGTCTGAGTGCGCAATCTGTCATGCTGTATGAATGTAGGAATATCCGAACTCAGATATTCTGTAGTCATTCCCGAATCATAATCAAGCCGGTCAGCCATATAGTTAAGTTTCAGTCTCATTGATGTGTCTCCTGCCTTCCATGCTGATATGGCATTACCAAGCCATGACAGATTATCACGGTTCCGTTTCTCCGACAGTGGCGCACCGGCCATATCGGCAGTTATATATTCAGGCCATAGTGACGATACATAGTCTGTACCGAACATATCATGAAAATCATGCTCTTTGATTTCAGTAGCAGGATTCCAGCCTGTGTTGTCCGCTTTCACCGTAAACACATTCTGCATCTTGGGCGCTATACGCATAGCGAACACCGAACCGTCATAAAGCAAAGGTTGAACTCCCGCGGCTGCCTGTACAGTTCCGGCCCAACGGTCGCGGGCATCTTCTTTCAGCTTCAGATTGATACCGGCCTCTTCCGGAAATTCTATACCCTCCAGTGCTTTAACCGGCTGATGATTTTCCATAACTTCAACCGATTTCACATCTTTATGCGAGATATTGTTTGTAGCTAACCCGTACTGACCACCTATGACGTCGTTACCATCTACGTAGAACTTGTTTATCGGTTTACCCTGATATTTTATGGTCCCGTCCTCTTCTACTTTTATACCGGGCAAACGTTTGATTACGTCTATTATGGCATTATCTTTGGCATTGGCATAACGCGACACATTAAACACAAGCGTATCACCCCGGGCGTATATATCCGGTGCCTCTATGATCACATCTTTCAGCCGCGTAGTCTTTGGTATCAGACGTATCACCGACACATCTTCCGACACCGGCAACGTCAGCGTCTCATAGCCCACACAACGGAAAGAGACCGAATCAGCTCCGGCTTTCAGCATAAGTCTGAACTTTCCTTCACTGTCAGTAGAGGTAAAGGCACCCTTAGTTTTCACCACTACGCCACTCACCGGTTCACCTGTTACCTCGTCCCTGACACTCCCTTGCAATTTATCCGGCACTGCTGCCGATACCGGCAACAGCGCGGATAGAAAGCAAAATATGAGAAAACTGTTTCTTTTCATTTCTTCCAGTCTCGTTCTATATACTCAAACGGAAGTTCTATCGGGTCGTAAGCATCAAGTACAGGATTACCCGCTTCGTCACTCACTGTTATATGACCTCCTGTCGTAGCTTCGTAATAAGCGTATGGATTCACCTCATATCTGTTCTTAACATTATAATATCCCTTACGGTCTGTATTGTTATATGGTACTTTGTAGATTGTCACAGGACGGTTCGCCTCCGATTTTATACCGATACATTCGAATGTGTAATGTCCTTTCTGGTCTGAGGCTTTCATAATCAGGCCGGGCAGCCCCTGAAGTTTCCACGGACCGTCCATTACCGGTATATCTTCGGCATAGAATACGGTCCACTCTCTTCCACGGAAATTACACTTAGCACTCTGACACTCATAACCTAACACATTGATGACCGAGTCTGTCGGTTCCCAGTCGAATACCGGCATTTCTTCTTCATAGCGAAGCCAGTCCTGACATATCTTTTCGGTATGGGTTAGTTTTCCGGCGGGATAGTTCTTATATATGGTCATAAACTCACCTGTACTCAGCTTTCCGTCAAGTGCGGCAGCCACTATCTCCTCCTGACTCGAACGCATCAGAAGCAAGTCTACAGTGAGATTTTTATAACTTGAGAACTTTGACAGTCCGCCCGGTGCTATCTGTAACAGCATACGGTCGCTGTCAAAATTATCTTCAAGATTTCCGGTTGTGTCCACACACCAGCGATAGTCATAGACAAACTCCATCGTCTCTGGTGCCAGTGTTTCTGTCTCAGGCACACTGTTGGGATATATACTCAGTTGACGGCGTAACGTTTTGCCGGTAGCAGCTGTTATCATCAGGCCGCCTGCGCAGATTATGACAGATAATTTTTTCATAATGTTTCGTTTTACGGTTTTCATGCCGCAAAATTACAGATACTCTGCAGCTGACAACGAAAATAATCCTTACTCAAACATTACACAATTATTACTGAATTATTACTCTCCCCGAAATACCCTTGTCTTCTGTCTGTCCGTCCGGACAGTTTTAGCTAATTTTGCCGTATGGAACTACGCATAAAGATTCTCTACATAACCACCATTATAGCTATCCTTGCTTTTCTCGGAATGCAGGTCTACTGGCTATATGGTCGTTATGAATATTCGCTCCGGCAATATGAGGACGAGGCTTATCGCACTGCCATGCAGGTCATAAATGATTATCGTATTTTTCGTCTCGGACTGATTCAGCATCCCGGGCTCGAACTTACACATCAATCGACTTATAATATCACTACCAATGAAGATTCTCTCTATCGGACTAAACGGACAGCTACATTCAAATCGTCCAAATACTACGCACATAAACTATTGGGCATAAACGAAAAAAGACCGCTGACTGACGAGGAAAAGCTTCGAGCTGCTTTGATAGTAAATGAGAATTTGAGTAAAGCTGATACAATTATGGAATCTTTCGATGTTAGTCATGCTCCGACAGAAGCTGCCGTGTGGGCCGCTTTCAAAAATATGGAACTCGAATTTCTGTCACCCTTCAACATCTGCCACTTCGATTCATTGTTACACAATGCCGGTCTCAATTCACGCCTACACCTTTTCACTACTGACAGTATAGTCTGGAGTCCGGCTCTCATACGTCACACAGGCCTACTTCCAACATCTGCCATAGTAACTATACCCTACTCTGAAATGGAGTGTAAGAGCATCAGCATAGAATGTTTATTCTCTCCAGCCGAAATTATAGGTAAGATGTTCAGTAGTTTGGTTATCGTAATTTTCCTGTCATTGTTCCTGATTGTATGTCTTATATTGCAGATTTCCACCGTTCTGAAGCTCTCACGTCTTGATAAGATGCGTAACAGCTTCATCACTACTATGATTCATGAACTTAAACGACCCATATCAACCCTTAAGATGTGTGTGTCAGGCATCGAAAACGAACGGCTCATGTCGGATCCTGCGGTCAAACATGAACTTGTCTCCGAAACCCGCACGGCCCTCGACAACCTGTCTGCTTATTTCTCCAAACTGCGCGACATAACCTTTAATAATGTCGAGCAGATTCCGCTCAACATCACTTCGCTTAATCTAAACCGCCTTTTCTCTACCGTCAGCCGTAGCATTATTATTCCGGCCGACAAACAGGTCAATATTATCAATGACATTGACCCCGGCCTCGAAATAGCTGCCGATGCCTCACACCTGTATAACATTTTGAATAATCTTGTTGAAAATGCTGTCAAGTATTCGGGCGACAGCGTAGAGATTCGGGCTTCTGCCACATTGACCGACTCCGAAGTCTCTATCAGCATCAGTGATAATGGCAACGGTATTTCCACCTCCGATCTCCGCCACATATTCCGGCGTTTCTACCGGGGCAAAGCTTTAGCTACTGACCTTCCCGGCATGGGGCTCGGTCTCACATACGTCCAATTGCTTGTTGGCGCACACGGCGGTACCGTGACTGTCGACAGTACCGAAGGCGTTGGCACATGTTTCACTATTAACCTTCCCCGATGATGAAATCAGTAAAAATACTTCTTGTTGACGATGACCTGAAAAATTCCATGCTGCTCAAACGCTTCATCGAGGCTGAAGGCTACAATGTCACATACGCTAACAACGGCCGTATCGGTATGGAACTCTACCATGAACTTCGTCCCGACCTTATCC
>CAMWKC010000124.1 GCA_947174735.1 uncultured Porphyromonadaceae bacterium | reverse complement strand
GGTCAGCCCTTTGCAATTCCGGATGATCTTTTCCCAATTGAAGATTAAGTTTTTCTCTTAACTCCTTAGCTTCATCGGATAATCCCAAACCTCGTTGAATTAATGCATAATACTTTGAAATTAAGTCTTTAATATCAATAGGCATCTCCAAGGCTCCCATTTCTCGCAGTATATAGTTGGCATCTTTACCATATTGCAAAGAGAAATCGTAAACTTGATTATTATCTACACAAATTATCTTACCCTTTGAAAGTGAACCAACAACTAATGGAGCATGGGTAGATGCTATAAATTGTATCTTCGGAAAAGCATTTTGCAAATCATTTACAACACGCATCTGCCACTCCGGATGAAGATGTAAATCAATCTCATCAATTAAGACTACACCCGGGGTAAGAAGGGGAGCATTCTCTCCTAAATGAGGATTTAACAAGTAGCATCTGAAAGCAATCTCCATTACCATAGCGAACATAGACCGGACACCATCAGACAGCAGATGATATGGCAACTGTCGGGAAGGGTTTCTTTGAATCATCACCAATTCTTGAAGCTTTATATCAAAGTAGGCATCCTGACAGTCTTCCAAACAATTCTTAATAGATTGCTTAACTGCACTGAGCATTAAAGAGGTTTTTCCGCTCTGTAGTTCCCATAGGGTTTCTGTAAACCAAATATCTAGAAAAAATTTAACATTTGTAAGCGAATCTAATGAGTTGTAGTATCCTCTAAGCCTGCTGCCATCGGGTTCAACACCAATGTCTCTCTTTTCTTTTTTAAACCTATCTGTAGAAAAATAAGCAACCAAAGGTATAGTAATATTGCTATTAATCTCCCTAATAGACGCTTGCATTGCCTCAGAAGCCTTAACCATCATCTTGGCATCTTTGGAAGTTGTCTTTCCTCCATTTGTTTCTAATGTACGATACCATGTAATCTCATTTTCCTCAAGCAAACTGGGTTCTGATTTATCCTTAAATTCAGGAATATCAGCTACAGCTCCCAGCCTTACTGGATACTGCATTTCAAGTGAGGCCAATCTAACGTCATCTTTAACAATACTAGGACTGAAAATTTTGTCTGCAACTTTATCAACTTTTAAGAATAACGATCCAATCATTATTCTCAAAGCTTCCAATATAGTAGTTTTACCTGTACCGTTAATACCAACGATAAGGTTAAACTGAGGGTGGAAACCCATATATGCCTTGGCGAAACAGCGAAAATTCTTTATGTCCAGAGATTTTACGTTCATACTCCTTTGGGGATGGGGTTAATGTGTAAAGCTACAAAAAACTTTTATGCCTCCAAATTTAATCTGGAATAGACTCGTTCGTAGAGGCAACTGGCAAGTGCAAAATTAAGAAATTCTTTTGAAGAACTCTTTCTTATAACAAAAGAACTAAGAATCGTGCACTATGTAGTCTGTTTCGATATAATCTACGATTTCTTTGGGAAGATATTTTTTGTAGCTTATGCCATTGTAAACTATTATATTTGCACTTGAAGTCATATTACGGGAAGGATTGTCAAGGCATGAGCGCCTCAGATTCCAGAAGTCGCTGCCTGAAATTATTTCCCAGTTATCTTCACTATATATTTTATAATACGGAGTCTTAGCATATTGTACCCCATCAGCTACAAAATGATATTGACCTCCTTCACAAACTGCTTCAAGTATCAGACCCGGAAGTCCGTGAAGTTTCCACGGACCGTCATTGACAGGAATTTCCGGTGTAAACCATACTGTCCATTTTCGACCATGAAAATCCGTATGTGCCATAAAACACTCATAACCGAGTATGTTTTTAATTGAATCCGTTACCTCCCAGTTTATTTCAATCAAAGGCTCATCCCATTTGAAACGTGTTCCGCTTGCAACATCGTAAGTGCGGATGTTCTTTCTTCCAAATGATTTGACAATATAGAAAGAACCGTCAACTCGTGGTATAAGCTCCGATTGCCTTTTCTCGTAACAGACTCTCTTGAATGTATTGAAGCTCTCAAATCCTTCAGGGGTTGATTCGATGGAATCAATATATTCTGTCTTTGGAGAATAGAATTTGGAGTCATTACCATTGGAAAGCAAAATATATTGGTTGCAAATATCTGCTTCTGCACGTCTCATAGTTTGTTCAGGATGTCTGTACAGATAGCTGACTTCAATATCAGCTGTCTGTGCGAATGAAGCTATCATCACCAAACTTACAATGAACGAAAAGAATAGTCTGTACATTTTTCTGAAAGTTATGGAAAGTAGAAGAGACCTTATATAGTGAGTAGGGGCTTCAGACCACAAAGAGGACTATCAGACTTGAGAAGACAAGGATAAAGTTGGCGGTAGCGTAAGTAACGGTATAACCTACCATCGGTACAGTACTGCCGATAGAGTCCTGTATAGCTCCTATGGCAGCTACACCACAACGACCTCCTGCCACACATCCCAATGTCTCGGGGCCTGAAAATTTGAATACTTTATTGCCAAGAAAGATACAGATTATCATCGGTATCATAGTGCAAACAGCACCTACAAGCACCAGTGTGACACCGACACTCTTTACAGCAGGTATAAATGCCGGTCCGGCTGTAAGGCCGATAACAGCAATAAAGACGTTCAGACCTAAGTTGTCAAGAAACCAAACTACCGACGAGGGTATATAACCGAATTTAGGTTTACGATTACGGTACCAGCCTAAGAACAGGCCCATAAGCAATGCCCCTCCGGTAGTACTAAGAGAGATAGGAATACTTTTTAACCTTATGGACATAGCACCGATAAAACAGCCGACTGCTATACCCAGACCGATGAAGACCATGTCGGTAGTCTCGATCTGTTCGGATATGGTTTCCGGTTGTTTATTTTCGTTAGCATCAGAATTAGACGACGGTTCGGCAGCTTTTTCTATAGCTGCGGCCTCAGCCTGTACTTTCTTCAGGCCGCCAAGCATTTTCGGTCCCATCATCGACAGAAACCAGGCTGAACCAATGGCACCGAAAACATAAGTAACCGCATAACAAGCCGGAATTATTTGTTCCAGATATATTTTCTCCGGTTCAGGTACCGTCAGACCACGGACTGTATCACTGATTACACCTAATGCTGCCGAGCATGTCTGCGAACCGGCAAACAGCCCTACCCCTTCGCCTGTACTGTAATTCATAATCTTGGCAGCCGCTACCACTGTGCCGGCACATATCAGCGCCTCTATCACGGCAAAACCGACCTGTTTCCAGCCGTGACCGCGTAAAGCATGGAAGAACTGAGGTCCCACACTGTAACCTATAGTAAAAAGGAAAAGTATAAAGAACAGTGACTTCACCACCGCCGGTATAGGTATATCGAGTTGGCCTACTATAATGCCCACAAGCAGTGTGGCAGCTACAGAACCGAGTGAAAACGAGCCGTATCTCAGTTTGCCAAGCCAAAAACCGACACCGAGAGTAAAGAAAATAGGTATCACAGGGTAATGCCGCAATATGTCAATGAACCAGTCCATAATTAGAATTAAGTTTTGAGAATTGGAATTTCAGTCAGAAAGAGAAAAGAGAAAGACTCCTGAAAGACGTGTCATAAACAACCTTTCAAGAGTCTTAACGTTTCAAAGTGTCCTATAGGTTCACATTCTACAGTTACTCAGTAATAGTAACGAGTTTATATTCTTTCGAGCCTACTCCGATAGCCGCAGCATGGTCAACGGTATGTGTACCGTTACGTGAATTGATACGCTCTATAAGTTCGTCTTTACCAGGGTCTGTACTATTGAATACCATGTCAAGACAGGCCTGGTCAAGAGCTACAGGATCAAGAGAAGCTAACACACCTATATCAGCCATGTGAGGTTCAGCGGGATTACCGTTGCAATCGCAATCTACCGACAGACGGTTAGCTACATTGATATAAAGTATATTCTGGCCGTAATGGTCAGCAACAGCCTTAGCCGCTTCGGCCATAGACTCACAGAAGGCATCCTGTTTAGCTACTTTACTCCATACGGTGTCTGGATTATCGGTAGTTCCGGCAGAGTGAATCCACGATTTACCATCGGCAGAAGCTATACCTATCGAGATATTCTTGAGAGCACCGCCGAAACCGGCCATCTGGTGGCCTTTGAAGTGTGACAGCACCACTACAAAGTCATAATTGTTAATGTGCTTGCCGACATAATTCTTATTCTTAAGATGACCCTCCGGCAGCCCTACAGTCAGGACAGTATCACCGTCGGCATCCATTATATCAACACCGGCAAGGTCAACAAAGCCGTGTTCTTTAGCGGTCTGATAATGCTTCTCGGTAGAATTACGGTTGCCGTTATAGGCTGTGTTACACTCGATGAATGTACCGTTTACCAAACGTACCAGATCAGCTATAAGAGCTGTGTCAAGATGATTTGACTTGTTCGACTCACCTGTCGAAATCTTAATACCGATATTCTTTCCTTCCGCCTTACGGCCAAGTGCTTCATAGACTTTTACCAGACTCTGAGGATTGATGTCTTTAATGTAATAAACAGTCGGAACAGAATCGGCTGCTACCTCAGCATCAACCTGAGCAGTCTTGTTGCCCGAACATGAAGCTGCCAGACCGAAGACACCGGCTGCCAACATACCGAGCATTGCAGAACGTAGTTTCATAATGTGAACAGTTGTATAGTTGAATAATATGTGATTTTGGTACTAAATAAAGTATTTCTGGTAAGAAACAGTTGGTCAGCACTTTGAGGAAGGCGTAACCCCTTCACTTACAATTGCAAAGTTAGTTAAAAATATGGTTATTCATCAATTTCTTTTAAAGAAAACAACCAATCGTATTTTATACCAACTAAAAATATTTGTAAATTTGTAAAAATTTATCCTTTATTAAGCTGCTGTCCGATATTAGTTATGTTCAGACTAATATTTTAGGATATAAAGAAAAAGCAGCTTGTTAATCTTTATTATCACCCTCTAATTATTTAACAGAGAAATGTATATTGCTTTAATTATCATTGGTAGCTTTATAGTGCTAATCGGCATTATAAAAGTTATTAATGATTTTATAGATAGACGAAAAGCAAAAAATCTAATAAATAATACCGGTATACGTGCTTTTACACCTCCCCGGGAGAAGATAGCTGAATCCACATTCTCAAATATCACCAACGGCTCTCACGACTCAGCACAAGAGGCAAGCCATGAAAAAGAAGATTGTGACACTTATAGTCACGATATACAGCCAGATAACGATACTGATCAAAAACAAGATACTTCCTCATATCTGCCGGGTGCTTATTTACCACCGGAGCTTCCTGTGCCGGATATAGAAGAGACGGTACTTACAAATAAAGAAAAAGGTAATCAATTTGAAGACTATGTAGCTAACTGCTTCAAAAACCGTAATATCTTTTCTGTACTTGAATGGCATCAAGGCCCGACGTCAAGCGAAGGTGTTTACGGTATCAACTGTTTGAATCCGGATTTTAAAATCAGACATAAATTTCGCGATAACTTTAATGTAGTCTATTGGGTAGAATGTAAATATCGTAGCGCTTCAACAATAATATTTAATGAATATCAGCTAAAACGCTATTATAAGATACAACATGATACACACTTCAAAGTCATAATAGTTATCGGAACCGGAGGTACACCTGATTCACCGGAAGAAGTGTTTGTAGTACCGCTTGACCTAATAAGTAGCAATGTAATGTCAGCCGAGCAATTAAAAAATTTTAAATTGATTGACCCTCATACTACTTTTGCAGCACATATCAAGAATTATTTCTATACTCAGGTTTTTAAAAAAGATAAATAATACAAATGTAGATGTGCTTCTGGTACGTCGTCTATGCGTACAATCTTGGTATTACCAGGCTCACGTGCCAAAGGTACGTCCATAAATACCTAATTACATTTTATAGCCGGATTTATGGTTTGTAAATTTGAGATAAAGGAAGAACTGTCTTTTGGAGAGATTTCCAGCGGGAAGAAGCTCTTTAGGATTTTACGGTCGGAAAATCTGATTGCGATACGGTGTCTTGACAGAGCGGCAGCACTCTGAATACCGGTTACATTTTTCACTTCAGCAATTTTATCAATCGGAAACCAATGCCAGCGATAAAACATTCTGATTCCAAGTTCATCACCACGTATGGCATATTTTACAGAAGCGAATATTAAAACTTCTATACCCGCCAACAAAATTGACAACACTATTCCGGACCAATAATCGTTAGAAGTCAGCAATACTAATGTCATACAGTATACAATAGAAAACAACACAATGGCATAAACCCACCAATCAACTCTTGAATTAAAATAAATAGTCTTCATAACGTAAACAAAGACAGCTAAAATTAAACATACAGATAATCTCTGTTCAAAGTTAACATAAAAATCCAACACCACAAAACAGTCATAATTAAATTACAGCTGCCGAAGCCCGAAAACAGACCTATTCTTATAATTATACTTAGGTATATTAGAAT
>CAMWKC010000123.1 GCA_947174735.1 uncultured Porphyromonadaceae bacterium | reverse complement strand
TAAGAAGTGATACCTGAATTTATGAATGAAGGTATTCCCCTGACTTTGGTGCTGTTTTTGAGGAAACGCACTTCCTCGATAAAATCCGGCTGCCGCTTGCTGACCTCCGTACGGTCAGCGGTGTAACGCTTCGAACGGAGGTCAAATACCGTCAATACCACATTATTGCCTTCGGCATCAGAAGCCAGATATACTTCCCGCTCTCCGTCGTGATGCCGGCTGAGTTTCTGTCGCACTGTCAGTCCGGCAAATGAATCGTTCTCCTCGAATATCTGTGCCATAATCCTCCTTTCTTCGTTTTATTAATGCTATTAACAAAGAGGAAGAAAATCGTAATAATCTCTCACTTCAGTAGTAAAAAAATTTTTAGTATTCGGGCGATATTATTTTTGTAAAAAGGAGTAAACGGACTGAAGAGGGGAAAGATAATATTTAAAGATGGAGCAATTTCTCTGCGGTGAGATGTGAGAATTTCTCTTTGTCAGTATCGGAAATCGGAGCTTCTGTAAGGAAGGTACGAGCATCGGTCTTCGGTACATAAGGCCAGTCAGCCGAGAAAGCAAGATGTTCTATACCGAGTTTGCAGACAAAGTACTGTAGATCATCGTAATCATAGACACCGCTCGGAGTTACCCACACGTTGCGTTTGTAGTAATCAGATATTTTACCGGGTAAACCCGTAACTTCCGGTTTGAACATCTGGTCGAGACGAGGCAGAAAATAGGGTACCATCTCTCCCCAGTGACCCGAAAGAACTTTCAAAGTCGGGAATTTCTCGAATACTCCACCCAGAATCATACGTATTACTTCCAGTCCGGCTTCATAATGCCATCCATAACCATAAGTACTGAGTATAGTAGCCAGTTGGTCATCCATATTGTCATAATAGGCTTTGCAGGCATCGTTCGAAGTATAATTGGGATGTATATATATCGGGAGGTCAAGTTCGGTCAGTGCCTCCCACATAGGATACCATGCCTTGTCATCAAGAAAAATATTGCCGGGCTGCGGACGTCCCGAAAGTAGTGTGCCGACGAAACCAAGTTCTTTGACAGTGCGGCGCAATTCGTCTGCTGCTGCTGCGGGATCTCCCCATGCGAGAGTAGCAAAAGCCCGGAAGCGTTCAGGATAGGGTTTTATAAGCTGGGCCAATTCATCGTTAGCCTGACGTGCTATATCCTGTCCTTCACTGCCGGTAAGCCACTGTGTCGGATTAGTATAAGATACAACTTCCATATCTATACCTGCTTTGTCCATTTCTAAAATGCGGCGTTCACCAAGCTCAAAGAGATCTATAGGATTAGGTGCATCGGCCGGATTTGGTTTACGGAACTGCTGGGCATAAGGAAAGTTCTGAGCTATTATACTTCCTGTCGCTGCTCCGACAGCTTTGTTCACGAGATGTTCCTCAAGTGCTATTATTTTCATAATACGGTTGATTTTTATCGTTTATTCTGAAACAAATTATTTCGGCATATTGTTGATATATCAATGAAATTAATTTGAAAAATAAATATTATGAAGATATTGGTAACATCCTCTACCGGTCTGACAGGTAAGGCCGTAGTTAAAGCTTTGGCCCAGTCTGGCCATCAGGTGCGGGCAATGGTACACCGCAATGATAAGGCAGCAGAAATGGAATTCTTGAGTGCGACAGAGATTTTTACAGGGGATGTATCTTCGCAGGAAAGTGTTGAGCAGGCACTGACCGGTGTAGATATGGTGTACTATATATGTCCTACAGCAAGAGAGGATGAAGCGGATTTGGGTAAAATGGCGGTCAAAGCAGCTCAGAAGTCAGGTATAAAACGCTTTATATATCAGTCGGTGCTCCACTCCGTAGAACCTTCATTGCCGCATCATCGTCAGAAACTGGAGGTAGAACGTTATCTTATAGATTCCGGACTGCCTTACACTATTGTGCAGCCTGCTCCTTTCATGCAGAATCTTATGAACGCCAAGCAATTGCTGACAGAGTGTAATATTTTTATGCAGAAATTTTTTACAAGTTATGAGTCGGTCAACCGGCTTAACCTTTTTGACGCGTCAGACCTCGGTGAATGTGTGGCTAAGATTGCGGATAGTGAACAGTATTGTTATGCCACACTTGAATTATGTGGTCCTCAGAATCTGTCGGTCAGCGAAATGCTTACTGATATGAGTGAAGCGTTGGGTAAAAAAGAAGTAAAGTTAGAGTTTATCACTGATGAAGCACTGGCTGACTCTATGCATAAACGAGGCGCCACACAGTACGCTATAGATACGTTACTCAGCATGTTCCGTCATTATAATACGGGTGATTTCTGCGGCAGTTCATTTACCGTCCGCTCTATACTTGATAGACAACCGAGCTCATTATCTGAATTCTTAAGAAGAGAAATATGAAAAGGGCAGGACTGTTTGATACGTTGGGGGTGGAACTTGACCATACGTTCACACTCCTTGTCGGTACGCTTAACCACGCTCTCAGAGAGGTGGGAGTACCGCTCAATCATGCTCAGTTTGTGATGCTGAAACGTATTGCTGCCAACGACGGCATCAGTCAGATTGCTCTTGCACGTAGTCTCGGGAAAGATGCCGCCGGTATAAGTCGTTCGCTAAAATCACTTGAACAGTACGGTTATGTTGAGAGACGTCCTTTATCGGGTAGTAAAAACGGAGTTTTTCTGACCGACAAAGCTCGTGCCGATCAGTCCAAAATCAGACATGCTATAACTCTTGCTACTGAGAAAGGCTGTCGCGGTATGACTCCGGAGGAATATAAAGCCGGGATTGAATTTTTGCTACGAATCCAGACAAATCTTCAGACCTCATAGAGAGAAAACTATGCTTATCTGGGACTGTGGATACTAAATAAATTTATTGGTTTTCCGGAGTTTATCCGAGATGCAATACGCTGTCACAATATGGACGCACACTGGAGCGATGTGTAACTAACAGTATTGTATATGAACCGTGTTTTTTTGTCAGTCGTTGCATAAGGAGTGTTTCCGTTTCTTCGTCAAGTGAAGCACTGATTTCGTCAAGAAGCAGAATGTTACCGGGACAGAGCAGTCCGCGGGCTATCGCAATCCGCTGTGCCTGTCCCTCACTCAGTCCTTCACCATGTTCGCCGCAGATAGTGTCGAGTCCGTACTTCAGATCATATACGAAGTCTGCGGCAGCTGTATGAAGAGCTGTCTGCATCTCCTCGTCTGTAGCGTCAGGTTTTCCTATCTGTAGATTCTGGCGTATAGTACCGCTCAGCAGACTGTTTCCCTGCGGTACATATACAATCTGATTTCGATTCGTCACCGATACAGGCGACACATATTTTTTGCCGTCTTTCAGGCAGAATAATTCTATCTCTCCTTCCTGGGGTTTAAGAAGGGCCAGGATAAGCCGGAGAAGTGTGCTCTTTCCTGTTCCTGTCTTACCCATGATGGCCGTATAGCTACCGGGTATGAAACTATGACTGAACCGATTGAATACGGGTAGGTCTTTTTCCGGATAACTAAAAGTAACATTGCGGAAAATAATGCCTGATGGTTCGGTATTTTTTGTCTGTTCCTGCTTAGAAACTTCCGCTTCTAATGGCAATTGCTCTATATCAGCCATACGTAAAAAAGCTGTGTGAGACTGAATCAGGCCCGGAAGAAGTCTTGCCAGCTCCGCTATAGGACGCTGTATTTGGCCGGCCAACTGGAGGTAGGCAGTCATCAGTCCGAAAGAAACTGTTCCGTTTCTTAATCCTGCTATGCCCCAGAGAAAAGCAACTAAGTAGCCTGTCTCAAATCCGGCTACTATTGCTGTACGGGAATAAACAGTAACATTTGTCCTTCGGCGAATGAGTAAATATCGTGAGCGATGTAAATCCCTGATGGTTTTGATAACACGTGTTGTCTGCCGGCAGGTCAGAAGGAGTATACGGTGTTGCAGACTCTCCTGCATACGTTCCTGAAGCCGGCTTTCAGTATCGCGTATTTGTTGTGTAAGAAGTCGTACTTTTCGGTAGAACAATTTTCCTCCCAATATAAATACCGGAAGCAGAAGAAAGAGAATTATAGCAAGGGTATGACTGAAATACCACAAAAAAATAAATGCTCCGATGAGTTGAAAAGCAGCGACTGTAATTGCCGGAACTGTACGGCAAAGACATTCTGAAGCTATACGGCAATCTTCGGTAAGACGTGATAGCATATCGCCGGAGTGAAATGTTTCACGCCCGGTCCATTTAGCAGTAAGCAGACGGGTGAAAAGTTGTTCCTGAAGTGTGTCCTTCATAGCCGCCTCCGGAAGTTCGGTGTTACGGTTAGCTAATGATGAGCATATAAGTTCGATTATGAGGGCACACACCAATGCCGCAACATATACTGTCAGGTCTCCATCTGCCTGCCGTGTGGCTATATCAACTGCCCGTTTACTCAGGGCTACGAAAATTAATCCCGTAATCACACGTATTATACCGGCCATAGCGCTTATCACAATACGTCTGCGGAAGCCGCGTGTCATGTTTAAGATATACCGTATCATCTGTCAGTTTTTTTCAGTATATCTGTCAGCATTATCTTTGTTCCTTTAAATAAAAAACTACTGTAATGCCGTAACACTGTCTCCGGGTCAATTGAGAGACATGAAAGCATCTTTTTGCTATGTCGGCGGAAAGAATAAAGTTTTCCTTTCAGATAGCCGTTAGGACGTCTTGAACTTTCAGTTGCATATCTGCCGAAATTGCCTTCTTTGAGAATAAAAGAAAGTATTTTATTCGATTTTTTACTGTGTTCCGCTCTGTAAAAAGGACATTCTGATTCCGGTAATCCTAAATGTTCAACGGCTATAGGGGTGAATAGACACCATGCTTTCAGCAATCGGAAATCTTTAAGTCGGGCTTTAAGCTCATATCTATCAATATCTCCGGAATAAGCATGAAGCAGTAATGTCCAGTCACAGACGTGTCTGAGTCCTATACCTCCGTTTATAAAGTGAAGATATAGATGCATAAAGACAAATATGACATCAAATATCGGAGTGGGAAGTGATATTGTTTCGCCTCCGATATTAACATCACGTTCACTGGCTGATAATTGACTACGGCTCCATTTCTGAAATCGGTCGTTTACCGAACGTGTGGGAAATCTTCCTGCCAGACGATGTAATTCGATACGTACACCTCTGAGAGTACAGCCGTAATGTTTTGAGTCGGGTATGAATTTCTCAGAACTTTCCCAACCGAATTTACAGGCAGCTTTATATGCCGGGAAATAATTACTTTCGCCTACATAAAGGTCTATATCACCGCATTGGCGTAAGTCTGACTGTGGATAAGCTCGAGCGTAGGCCTGTCCTTTAAGAAGTACAGCTTTAAGGCCCTCTTCTCTCAGAAGTTTTGTGGCTTCTGCTACACAGCTGTCAAGGAGAAGATGTGTACGTCGGTTGCGTTCAATGAATGAATAGCCGTATCGAAGCCATTCTTTCGGCGGCAGAAGTTCCGGTGGCAAAGACATAGCCCCTTTAATAACTAAGTTTCCTACAGTCTGCTGTAATGAAAGCTTGCCGATAGCCTCCCAGTCTACAGTGTAGTCTCTGAACAGATGGCAGTCAACAGATATCTGCCACATTGTTGCTCTGACAAGCTCAAGAAACTGACGTGTCAAAGGTGTGGATATGCGGTTTGCTTTCATTACTTTCCGGATTATTGTAGCCTTTACTCGTTGTTGTGCAACTGTTTTACAAGCCAGTCGGTAGCATAAAGCGCTGCTTCCGCAGTATTGACTGTAAACGAATGGTCTTCTCCCGGTATCAGTTTGATACTGCTGTTACGGTACCCCTGATCGTATCTCTCACCGTAGGTGTAGGGTACAACTCTGTCGTGTGTGCCATGAATTATAAGCACCGGACCTGTATAATTGAGCGCTGTCTCATATATGGGCAGGTTAACAGCAGTCTCAATATACTTACGACCCAATTTCAGATCACCGAAGGGTAACTGTATATAATCAGTAGTCATATTCCACGGGTCATACGTTGCTCCCATTGTGTTGCCTCTCAAAGCATCATCACGAAGTACAGCGGCAGGAGCCATAAGCACGACATTCTTGATAACTTTGTCACCAAGTTCACCGGCAGTCATACTTACCACCACACCTCCCTGAGAATGGCCGAGAAGTGAGATATTTTCTACCCACGGCTGTGTCTGCGCCCACGAAATCACATTCTTAAGATCCTCGATTTCGTTAAGCACTGTCATATTCTGAAATTCTCCCTCGCTTTTTCCATGTCCGTTAAAATCGAAACGCAACGAAGCAATACCATTGCTCTGCAGATCATTGGCAATATCAGTCAGCAGTTCTGTATTGCAGTTAGCAGTAAATCCATGGCAAAGGATTACCAGAGGAATCTTACTCTCTTTTGTTTCCGGTTTCTGCAGTTCGGTATAAAGCATACCTTCCGCACCCTTGATAGTAAAAGTCTCCATATTCTGAGC
>CAMWKC010000122.1 GCA_947174735.1 uncultured Porphyromonadaceae bacterium | reverse complement strand
TCTCTTGTCGGCTTACCGGCTAAACGCTTCAAAGCATCAGCCAAAATCTCATACTGATCCTCAGGCACTTTATCAAGTTCAGCTATTTTAAGCCAATCTGATACCTTATTCTCAATTGTGCTGAATTTCTCAATAAGATATTTATTTTTATCCGATAAACTTTTCTCCTCAAGAAACGACAGCCCAGCCTCTATCTTGGCTTTTTTAGCTTCCTCTCTTTTTTTAGCCTCTACCTCATTTCCACGCTGGACTGCATCTTCAGCCTCTTGCACATTTTGTGCAGCCATATCCACAGCTTTCTGACTACGCTGAAGGTCTGATTCTATCACGCTTTTTTCCTGAGGCTTACAATCTCCAACAATTTCACTGTAATACCGAAGATACTCTTTATCTTTTTTAGCAGCTAAAAATTCATTTTTATTCTTACCATTCGCATCTTTGATTTTGAGCTTCATATAGTCAAATTTGGTATTGTCAGTGTCTTTGACTTCTTTGCTGGCTAAGATGAGAAGTTCTCTTATAATTATTTCCTTACTCCATGTACTCTTTAATTCTTCCTGCATATAAGCTTCAAAAACATCCATGTAAGATTCAGGATAAGCCAACACTTCTTTATCGGAAGCACCTACACTCTTTATATCAGATTTAACTATCTCTAATTGTACTTTCCCATATCCGTATGGACGTGCCATACCGAGCTGATGAAAACAGTTAGCCCCATTTCCGTGAAATGTCAGTGCTGAAAATAGTGCACCAAGTTCTTCAGGTTTCAGATTATGAAATCTAATCGTTCCTTCAAAGATCGTTCCAGCCTTTAGCGGATATATATCGGTGTCTATTTTATCGTCTCCTGTCTTATCACTCCACACCTTCTGGCGTACAAGATATCGTTTCCAACCTTTTATACACCCATCATTATAGGTTTTATAATCACCGACTATTTTATCAGTATTACCCTTACCATTCTGCTTTATATATATAGGATAATATGAGGCTTTAGGACTGCATAGAGCAAGAGTACAGTTTTCATCCTTTTGTGCGTTGTCACTTAGAAATGGAGTAAACTGTACCCTACCTCGCAACGAAGCTTCTTCAGCAGTCTTACCAGTATAGCCAAATATACAGTCTGCCATATCAAGTTCATCCGATTTATGAGCCTTTGGTAAGGTATCAAACGGAGTTTTGCTATATGGTAGTTTGTAAAGATAAGCTAAACCCCAGTCTTTTATCTTATCATTTTCGACTCTGAAAAATACCGGTATTCCCGATACTGGCATCAATTTTTCTTTTGCATAATTCCAATCATCCGAATCAGCATATATAAACTTATACTGATCAAATTCCTCTTCAGTCAGACTATATGTTTTACCGTTTGGCTGACTAAAAACAAATTCATAGAACTTTCCTGCTGAAGAATCCCGTTTCCCCGGCTCCGGACGCTTATATTTCCAAACATTAGGCTGACCAGTCAAAACAATAGTACCAGTTATATCTCCTGCTTTGTCAACCCTAACACAGTTTGAAGAATAAGCGGAAAATTTGAGATTTCTAAGTCCAGCTATCGGATCTTCTAGTCCACATCTTTTAAAGATACGTTCTACCAGTTTATATTTGAAGAAAGAAGTCTTTGGATCGTATTCAACTCCATCTAATTTACGGCGACGATTAAGATTCTGTCTACAACCCTCAGAAAAACTATTCTCAAAGTTCTTACCTCCTAAATAAGTATCTATATCCTTATGGCTTATACGTAACGGTCGCCCACAATCGACTATCTCATATCCGTTAGGTATTGGACGTAACCAACCACAATGTAAACTCTGTTGTTCCTCTTTCAAAGTATATAAGCGCTCGTTATACCACTCGCGCTGAGCGAAGCGAGCACTTCCGTCGAGCCGTATTTTACCGAAACTCATGATTTCAAGTACACTGCGTATCGCTCCCTTCACTGTCGTACCGGGCAGGAAATACTTTCCGTCAGGCAAAACAGAGAACGACTGATAAGCCAAAGTATTATTCTTGGCCCCTTCCTGGCTATGCCCGTTACGCACGAATATAGGTGTCTGAGCAGTCAGTCTTACCGTAATGCTTCCGCTGAGACCGTCCGAAAACGGTATATCATGCGAAATACGACCTGACCACTCAGGAAACACTACCTTATCAGATAGTGGGACGAAATTATATGGTGCTTTTATCATAATATGTCAGCGTTTATCAGTTGTTTTAAATCCTACAAACACTATTTCGGCAGGCTGTAGCACATCCATACCCTCACAAAGCTCATCCGACTTAGCACGCCAGTACTGATGAAAGTACAGCCACGGATGATCACTCATCTGATTAGAACAGTATTTCTGTACTTTTACTTCCTCCTTCTTATTATTAGACTCGGTAGCTGTCAGATCGTAACGATAAGCATAGTATCGCCCATCAGTATATTTTACGCTGAAAGACTTATTATTCTTTCTGTCGAAAAGCTGTGCCTCAATGACAAAAGGATTGTCATCTGGATCAAGCTTCAATCCGTCAAAACTACCATTAATCACAACAGGCTTATCGGCATCACTAAGCCAGTAATAGCCCTCGTATAAGCCTTCCGGTATATTATTGATTTCTTCTGTCTTCATTTCTTCTCCTCTTTTTCTATTTTAAGAGTACCTGTAAACACACCATGTCCTCGGTTAACACCGCCGCCAAGCGGCAGCATACCGCCACAAATATCCTCTAAAGCACATTTAAGTGCCTCAAACACCTTGTTGGTCTGCCCTTTTGTCTCGGCTTGTTTATCACAAACTCTCTCAACACCTTCACAGTCTACCGATATAGTCAGCTCAAAATTCTGACCTCCTCCGTAAGTCACCTTCTCCGAGAAAAGCGCTCCGCTCACTCCGGCATTGGTAAAGCGATCTAAGTACACATGATTTAGCAGCTTATCCTGCATCTCGCCTTCAGGCTGCCACAACACATCAGAAAATATCAAATTACCTCTTACTATAGTGTTATTTGCTTTATCTTCATAACCGAAAAGTGCCCTCACAGCATGATTACACTGCCCGACAACATCTTTATTCTCCGGTAACTCATCAGCAAAGATTCCGTTCAAACGGTTCCAATGAAATGCCACCCGATGTGCCAATGCTCCCTTTACCGATGTAGCCGGAATAAGCACAAAGTTCTCTTCAAGCTTGCCCTCACCTTTACTCCATACCACTTTCTTTGCTTTTACAGGAGTCATGTCAGCCTCTTCATCGCCAAATCCAGATCCAAAAAGAAAGAATGACTCCGGCATAAGACTGAGTGTATAGATAGCCCACTCACCTTTTTTATGCTTCGTCTTTTCTTCCAGATTATCTAACTTTTCGCCACGCTTCTTCCAGAAGTCAGTATCAAGAGCCGAGCTCTTGTTTATATATGTAGTCAGATCTGCATCTTCCTTAAGATTCAAATCCAGCACTTTCATATCGACTACCGCTACCTCTCCGAATCCGTTACGTGTACTTCCACCAATACGAAAACTTCTATCATATAGATGCTTCAGCACCGATTTGAAAGCCTCCCAATCCTCACCATCAGACACCATCTCTACTTCAAAACAGAAACGTGTACCGGCAAAGACTACCTCCGCGTCATACTTTCCACCCTTTTCAGCTACTCCTTTGTCTGACATCCTCACATGCTGACGTATCGGCAATTCCTGATAGTGCTTCAGCAGCTGGTCAGTCTTAATAGCAGACGTATTAAGACCGTCAACAGGCTGCCCTTCATGATTGAGAATCTTTGCAGACGTAAATATAATCTCCGATCCTCTGCCGCCGTCTTTGTCATGATAACCAAACATCTGGTCAGGCGAGGTCATACTACGCAGCACACCGGCCACGGCTGTACCGGGTATATAAGGCAACCCGTTTACATCAGTGGCTACAAGTGCATCGGAGAGTATATCCTTCTCACCTGAGCCGACAGCTAACGGCGTAGCCGCTTCTATCACGATCCGGGCTAAAAACCGGTGAGTATATTCTTTCGGTTTCTCAGTTGTATTGTCTTTTAATTGTGTTTCTGCCATTGCTCAATCCTCCTTACATTTTTTAGCCATCTCAGCGGCAAGATTTACTATAGCATGTCGGGCAAATTCCGGCTCATGGTCAAATTTTTTAACAAACTCTTTAAATTCCTTCAAGCGACCTCTTTCTGCCCACTTCTCCTTAGCGACTCCATGAGTAAGATATCCAACTTTTGCATCAAACAAGGCTTCCTTCAAAGCCCCGAAATCAGTGATTGAGGTTGCAAGGCTGCGTATAGTGCCCCACTGCGAAGCAAATCTGTCGCCTTTAAACAGCCTATCCTTCTCCCACTTCTGCACACAGTCATTAACAGCCTTGTATATATCCCTCTCACTGGCTCTACGCTCTTTGAGGTAATTAACTAAAGCGCTACTATATCCAATCCCTTCTGCCTTATCGTCGTCAGCATGAGGTTTGTCGTCAGGTGTTTCATCCTCACTCTTCCAATCATTATCAAGCCTATACTCAGCCTCACCGCTCCCATTAGCCTTCAAGAAGTCCGGATTATAGATAACACGTCCAAATCCTTCATTCTGATAAGCTCCTACATAGCGTGACTCAAACGACTGCGGCATCGTACCATCAAGCTCCACCACAAACACACTTCCCTTCTCGATACCGCAGCGGTCAGTGTCAAAACACTGGCGTTTGAAGTTCCACGGAGCGTAACAGAAAGTGCGTATCTCCGAGTCTTCCCACACTATCTCACCACCGTCAAGACCAAGCTGTTCAGCAGTCGGCTGGAACGTAGGCATACCATTTTCATCAAGAAATATCAGACGCCCGTCAGCATACACAGTGACTTTATTATCCTCCGGCTCACCGCTCCCGACCTCTTCATATTCAAGCTTCTCTATCTTCACAAGGCCATACTGAGCAGTGCGTGAGCGTCCTATCCGCTTATTTCCGACAATGGCCTCTACAAGCCGCTTCTCTATCTCCTCAGCAAAACGGTCATCATCTATCTCAACAGAGAAATAAAACACAAGTCCTTTCCTAAGTGACTGATAACCGAACATCTGTTCGTCTTTCGAACGGCGCACATTTCTGTCGTAAGCAGACTTTACCGCAAAATCAGTCTTAGTCTCGATAAGCTTAGCCTCCTCTTCCGAGAAATCATAGAAACCGTTACGACACTGTTTAAGCTGCTTTGATAAAATTTTAGGATCCGTCACTCGATAACGTATATACAGTTCCTTATCAGGCTTACTTAACTTCGGATAAAACATCTCCGCAGGCACTTTCAGACCACGAAAGTTATTTATCGACGGATTAGCGTCCCCGAAGCGTACCTTACCGCTGTGAAACAGCGTCCAAGCATCTTTAGCTTCTAACTCAGAATATAAAGCACCTGCGGCAATACCTAAAAAGTTACTGCCGGGTATAAAGTCAAGAGTCTCGTTAGGGCCGGTTGTTGCTGATTTCCGATTCAGAATAACATCTGACAGCAACGTGCATTTAAATTTCAGAACCTTCATTTTCAGTTATTTTTTAGAACCGGTAATTGGCATTACAGAAAACGCACAACGGCCCAGTCCTCGGTTACGGTTTTGTCCCAAACGCTTTATGTAGCTTAGCGCTTCTTCCATCAGTGTCCTGAATTTCTCATCTCCAGGCACATCAAGTATGCGGCCTTCAAGAGTACACGGCACTACCACCTCCATTCTGCGCAGGCTGTTTGGCTTGGCAACACCATCGGCATCAATCGCCGTGCTCGACAGCCGTCGATACATAAATGCCTGCAGTTTATCGGCTATAATAGCTTTACGCTCGGCATCCTTAAGTTCGGCATTTGTGAAAAAAGCCTGTCCCTTTATCATCTCTCCGCGCTCGCCATTAAAGAAACCGAAAGTCTCCTTAAACAGCGAATCCATCGTCTCCTTCTCTTTTTTATCAAATGACTTATATAATAGCAAGTCTTCCATCGCCTCACGTACAAGCCCCTTGATAGTCTTACCCGGAATAAACGGTAATCCGCAGTTATCTTTAATCACCAGCGCATCAACATCAGCGCCGGCCGACAAACCGGAGCCGCAATGCCAGTCAGAGAAAAAATCTATCTTATAGTGTATATCCATATTCTTATCTTTTAAATCTGATAAGCTGTTAAACCAGTAAATTAGTCAATCGGTAGCTTAGCTATTTTGTTCTTTGGGTGTTAACAGTGTGAAGAGCTAACAGATCATAGACAGGATAAATACTTATCTCTATCTCATTATCATGCTCGTTACGATTTTCCTTACGTAAACCCTCTTCAGTCATCTCTATGACATCTTTTTTCATCTGATTCACTGCCTTTACTCTCTCCAATTTTTGACGGGCCATATCCTCGTCATCATATAGCAGGGTCATCCAGTTCCTAAGCTGCGAGTTCACAGTATTGCCGATTTCACCATCACGCTTTGCGGCCTGTTTCTTCAGCTCTTTGATAGTCCCGCGTTTAACTCCCGGTTTATCTACTTCCTTCAGATAGTACTGCCCGAATTCAAA
>CAMWKC010000121.1 GCA_947174735.1 uncultured Porphyromonadaceae bacterium | reverse complement strand
TATTTGTTTATAAGAGACATGTGACACTGTTCGGTATGTATCTTATGGTATCGGCCCGTCACTTCCTGCTGTTTATCATTGGTCTTGAATCGGCTTCGCTGCCGCTGGCTGCTCTTGTTGCTTTCAATAAGAAGGAATATGAGAGTCATGAGGCTGCTATCAAGTACATTATGACCGCTGTCTTTTCATCGGCTATATTGCTTTGCGGTCTGTCGTTTGTATATGCTTTCTCGGGTGGTTCGCTTTATTTCTCTGATATAGCCGTAGCACTGTCTATAGGTGAGACAAGCGGTCTGCTGCTGGTAGCTATAGCTTTTGTACTGGCGGGTCTGGGCTTCAAGCTTTCTCTGGTGCCTTTCCATCTGTGGACAGCCGACGTGTACGAAGGTGCTCCCACCTCAATCACCAGTTATCTTTCGGTAGTATCGAAAGGTGCCGCAGCTTTCGCTTTCTTCATCATTTTCACACAGTGTTTTGGAGCTGTGTACAGCGATGCCTGGGAGTGGATGCTTTACGCTGTCATCATTGCTACTATTATAGTAGGTAACTTGTTCGCAATGCGTCAGAAGAATATGAAGCGTTTCATGGCTTTCTCGTCAATTTCGCAGGCAGGTTATCTGATGCTCGGTGCCGTAGCCGACAGCTCGTTAGGTCTTGGTTCGATGATGTTCTACATCTTTGTCTACATTGTCAGCAACCTTGGTGCCTTTGCTGTGATACAGACTATCGAATATCAGACAGGCAAGCTTAATATGGATGACTACAACGGGCTGCATAAGACCAACCCTTGGCTGTCGTTTGCCATGACCTTGGCTATGTTCTCACTGGCAGGTATTCCGCCGTTTGCTGGCTTCTTCAGTAAGTTCCTTATCTTCACCAGTGTGACAGGTACAGGTTCTATGGCACTCTACATGCTTGTGCTCATCGCTCTTATCAACACTATTATCTCCCTCTACTACTATCTGTTAGTTGTAAAGGCAATGTGGATCAGCGGTGATGCACCGAAGATTGAGAGCTTCCGCAGCGATGGTGCAAGTCGTGCGGCTCTGTGGATAAGTGTTGCCGGTATCGTTTTCTTCGGTCTGGTACCTTACATCTATCAGTACTGTATCGACAGCGTTATGGCTTCGCAGGACAGCATACTCAGCGCCATACTTCCTCTATTTGTAGGTTAACATATTCTTGGACATAATACATTCAGCCTTCCGTTATCTCTGAACCAGAGTAACGGAAGGCTGAATGTATTATGTCCAAGAATATGTTAACCTAAGGGTCCTTCGTAGTAAAGAAAAACATTCGCCAGCGGTCTTTGTAGGCAGCTGGCGAATGTCGCGCTAAAGAGGATAAATATTGGGATTATTATTTGCGCTTAGCGTTTTTACGTGGTGCTTTAGGCTTAGCTGCTTTTTCAGCTTTGGCAGCTGCTTTGGACTCAGTTTTGGGTGCATCTGTAGTTTCGGCTTCTTTCTTGTCGGCGATTGCAAGCGTTTCGGGTTTGGCAACGGGAGCGTTATTGGAGTCGTCGGCATTAAGAATATTAGTACGCAGATTCTTGACTTCTTTCTTGAGAGAGTCAATTTCAGAAGCCTGATTTCTGATAGTGAGCAGCAGAGAGTTGAGCTCCTCGTTGTCGATTGATTCGGGGAACTGCTCCTGTACACGTACAAGGAAGTCGCCGAGCACATTCATATAGTTGGTGAAGGCGGCAAACGGGGAGTCATAAGGACTGAAGGCTGCATGGCTTGCACCGTCGGCCATGTTCTTGGTGCTCATATAGAAGAAGTGGTCGCTGCTCTGGAGGTATTCCCAGTCCTGTTTCAGACGACGGTCCTCACACATGCTTACGCGCTCGGCAGCACCGTAGAGTTTACGGAGTGCTTCGTTCTGAAGTTCGTTACCCTTCCATGCGGATACGTCACGAGCTTCGTCAATATCGGATATGGGGTGCATTACGCTGAGTTCGCCCACAGGTTTAAGACTTCCGAGTACTTCTGCAGGAGTTGAGAAACGCACACCTTTCTCACGGCCGAAACGGGGAAGTGCTTTGAGGAAGTCGAATATACCTGTCTGCTTGGGTAAGAAGGTACCGAATGTATCCATACTCAGATATAAGTTGACAACCTGTTCCTGCTCGGGAAGTGCAGCAATCCAGTCAACATATTTATCAGCTGTAAGAGGATATTCGTCCCATGAAGGATTATTGAAGTTCATCGAAATGTCGTTTGCCAACTTGTCGTTGGTAAGCAGCAGACGCAGTTCGGGAGCTACAGCAGCGGTATATACGTAGTTTGGCGATTTCCAGCCGAGTACATGCTTGGCACCTTCGGTGAGTACCGAACGGAAGCCCATAGAATTGACGAGCAGAGCGATGTCATCGTCATATATAAGTTCGGTATTGGCGAAAGTAGAGGGACGTACACCGAACAGATGCTCAACAAGGTCATCGTGCATCTTTACCTCACGGATGAACTCCTCAGGGTCTTCGAGTGAAGCCAGCGAGTGAGCGTAAGTACCTGAGAGAAACTCGACAGCACCTGTGTCAGCGAGTTTCTTAAGCAGGTCGATGCACTCGGGCACATAGAGCTGAAGCTGCTCGATAGCAGTGCCTGAAATTGAAATCGTGCATTTGAATTCGCCCGGATTATCCTTAATCATGTCGAGCAGAGTCTGGGCCATAGGTATATAGCTCTGGTGGGCCAGACGGGTGATGATTTCGTCGTTTGAGAAATCATCATAGTAGTAGTGGTCATTACCTATGTCGAAGAAACGATAACGTTTCAGACGGAAGGGCTGGTGAATCTTGAAATAGAAGCAAACTGATTTCATTGCTGTTATATGGGGCTTAATAATTATCAGAAAGAAAAAGAATAGGGGAGAGGCGAGGGGTATATATTACTTACGGTCGTTAATGACCTTTTTGTAGATATCAATAACTTTCTTGCCTGCTTTTTCCCATGTGATACCGTGAATCTCTTCGATACCTTTATCACGCAGAGTATTGTGAAGAGCCGGATAAGAGATAAGAGCGTGCATAGCATCAGCCATGGCATCAATGTCCCAGTAGTCGGTCTTGATGACATTATCAAGAATTTCGGCACAACCGCTCTGTTTGGAGATTATAGAAGGTACGCCCATTTCCATAGCTTCAAGCGGCGAGATACCGAACGGTTCTGAAACCGAAGGCATAACGTACACATCGGAGTCACGGAACATCTGGTAAACATCTTTTCCCTTGAGGAAGCCTGTAAAATGGAAACGGTCAGAGATGCCTCGCTTGGCAGCAAGACGAATCATAGCCTGTTCCATGTCGCCGCCGCCTGCCATTACGAAACGGACATTCTTATTTTTCTGAAGTACCTTGGCTGCTGCCTCAACGAAATATTCAGGGCCTTTCTGCATGGTGATACGGCCTAAGAAAGTGATGACCTTATCCTTGCTTTCGCTACGCTTAAGGTTAAGAAGCTCGTCGTCCAGAGGTATTACAGCATTGTGCACTGTGCTCACTTTATCCGGATTGATACCGTACTTCTCTATTACTGTGCGACGAGTGAGATTCGACACGGTGATGATGTGATCGGCATGTTCCATACCGTCTTTCTCAATACCGAACACGGTAGGATTTACATTGCCGCGCGAACGGTCATAGTCAGTAGCATGTACATGAATCACGAGCGGCTTACCGGTGACATTCTTGGCATGTATGCCGGCCGGGTAGGTAAGCCAGTCATGTGCATGGATAATATCACAAGGTATAGTACGGGCTATGACACCTGCTACTATGGAATAGTTGTTGATTTCCTCGACGAGATTATCGGGATACTTACCTGAGAACTCGATGCATCCAAGATCATTAAGATGCATATAATTGAAGTCGGCATAGATATGGTCGCGCAGGTCGTAGTAGAGTTGCGGGTCCATGTATTTGCCTATACGCTGCTCTACGAAGTCCCAGTTGACATCGCGCCAGGCCACAGGAGTGTTGCAGGCGCCGATGATCTGGGCAAACCCTTTCTCTTCGTCACCCCAGGGCTTAGGAATGACAAAAGTGATGTCCATGTCGCCATTGGCGTGCATGCCTTTGGTGAGTCCGTAAGAGGCTGTGCCGAGACCTCCGAGAATATGAGGTGGGAACTCCCACCCGAACATCAGTGCCTTCATTTACTGTATTGATCGTTTTGAAGTTTGTTTAATTCCTTTACATTCTTGAGTGTGCGGAGAATCTCGCCCACATTCTTGGCAGTGCTGACGGCACCTCGTCCGGTGTAGGGAGGATTTCCGTCGTACATCTCTGACAGTGAGCCGATACAGCCCTCAGTCATTTCGTCTTCATAACCTATAAGCATACGCTCGATAAAGCCCAGACCAGACACACCGAATACCTTAAAATAAGCATCGGCATAGAAGCCGAACAGCCATGGGCGTGCAGGACCTTGATGTACAGCATATTCACGCTCTACAGGACCGCCTACGTAAGTAGGATGGTAGTTGTAGCTCTTGGGGCTGAGCGAGCGAAGACCCTTAGGAGTAAGAAGCTCGCGTGTCGAGAGGTCAAGCACTTTCTTGCGCTGGCTGCGACTCAGAGGCGAATATTCCAGGCCTATGGCTATAACCATATTGGGACGTACCTCAAGGTCGGTGTAACTGCCGTTGACATAATCGTAAAGATAACCATGTTCGTTGAGGAACGTATTTATAAACGATTCGCCTACCTTATCAGCCAATGCGTTGATGTCGGCTACATACTCGCTGTGATCGGGATCATCGGCATAGAGTGCGGCTACGAAACGCAGAGCATTGTACCACAGTGCATTGAATTCAACTACATAACCTGTACGCGGTATGATGGGATGTCCGTTGATTGATGCTGACAGCCAGGTTACAGGCTTCTGTGAACCGTCGGTTGAAAGCAGGCCGTTAGGATTGTTGTACAGATTAGGTACTTTGCCGGCACGTATGGTATCGACAAGGAAACGCAGAGTGCTGCCGTAGCGCTCACGACAGACCTTCAGACCCTCGGTGCGGCGATACTGTTGTATAGCCCAGATAGTCCAGAGCGGAATGTCTGGCAGATCGATTTCGTGTATGGTTTTGTCTTTTTCACCCTTATCGAGGAAACGCTTCAGAGCTTCGAGAAAGGTGTCAAGTATAAGTTCGTAATCCTCTTTGTGGTCTATGGCAAGTGTACAGCCCGGCAATGCCATGAGTTCGTCGCGTGCGCGTACATTATACCAGGGATAACCGGCCATGATATACATACCGGTCTTATTCTTCAGATAGAACTGTTTTGCCGAGTTCTTAAGGCAGTTGTAGAAGCTTGTACGGTTAGTACGGGTAAGCAGTTCTGCTTCATAAGTGCTTTCGAAGGTAGCAGGGTCACATTCAAATGTGGAAGCAGAGAAGATGATTGATTCACCCTTCTTGATAGGCAGTTCGAAATAACCGGGTACCCAGAGGTCTTCCTTATAAGGAATACCACGGTCACGGTCTTTGAAGTATTCTATGCCCTTATACCAATGTCCGTCGTTAACCCACTTCACAGGCTTGCTGAACTGCATGTAAAGGTCAGGATAACCTTCATAAAGACATGTAGCGATTCCGTCTGGTACTTCGCGAATGGCGGTATTGATTGAAGTGTTTTCCATTACGAGGTCGTTGGCATTGCGGAAGGCAAGGAAAGGCCGGAACTGCATTGTGGTGTCGGAGTGTGCCTCGACCAGAGTGTATTTGATAAGGATGCGGTTTTCGTGCGAGATGAATACTTTCTCCTTAGTAAATATAACGCCACCTACACGGAAGGTCATTGTAGGTACCGACTCGCATGTAAACTCGCGTATATATTTATGGCCGTTAGGACTGAATATGTTGTTGCCATACTGATGAAGACCCATATTGAAAGGAGCTCCGTGCTGTATGATAGTCTCATCGAGCGATGACAGAAGCACGTGTGCCTTGTCGTCCATCTCCGGAATCGGAATGACGAGCAGACCGTGCTGCTTGCGGGTGTTGCACCCCACGATGGTCGTACAGTGATATGCCCCTGACTTATTGGTGCGCAGCATCTCTTTAGTGAGGCTTTGCTCCAGGTTTATCATCAGGTTCTTGTCAAATTTAAGGTAACTCATGGAGGTTTCTATTATAATAAGAATTTTGTTTTTCAAGGAGGTATAGAACGGATCCAGGCGGGAGGGAGACACGTTTATATAGACTTGGATTCGCTTTATTACTGTTTGAGAAGATTGTCACAAAGATAGTTGAAACTTTTGAACGAGGCAAACTAATTCAAAAGAAAAACAGAAAACATGCTTTAAAAAATAAAAATAATTTTGCAGTTACGATGATGTGCAACATATCTGTGCCTGTATGCAACATTAGTGTTACATCACGATGCTGTGGCCGAAGTCTGATGCTGACGTATCTCAGCCACCTGTGCGGGTGTCGGCAACTGTAGGGAGACAAGTTTTACATCATCACCGGCGTCATAGAAAAGCTCCATTGTCGAGGCAGTGGCCTTTATCATCGGAGCATAGAGTGTATTGAAATCAGGAATAAAATCACTGTCTCCTTTGTTGTCAAGAGCACGGAATAC
>CAMWKC010000120.1 GCA_947174735.1 uncultured Porphyromonadaceae bacterium | reverse complement strand
GATTCCAAATCATCTTTTGCTGCATCCCCAAAACTTACGAGGTGATTCTTACCTGAAATCGGAGCCCACTCAGGATTGTTTTCAATATCAATTCCTGCCAAAGCTGGATTGAATACCATAAATGCCTGTTCTCCCTTAGAATTTGGAATTTCTATCTCCTTACCATCAACAATCACTGTTTTTATTCCGTCAAATCCCCAGAACGACTTATCTTCGCTCTTCCAATTGCCGAATAATAAATCTCCATGACTATATGAATCAAAAGTTTCTGTTACAGTTGTCTCGAGATCGCTTAAACCTTCAGGTTCAGACCATGTAAGCATCAATTCATTACCCTCAACATTTCCTGTCAAGTCTGTCACCTCAGGACGCTCATGATAAATTATTTTTACCTTAAACGGATCAGAAGTATTATCTGCTTCAACCTCATCGTTGTCAGCCACTACATAGACTGTAAATTCAGTTTCTTCACCCCATTCGGGAGTTGCCTGAACCTCCAAGGTTACTTCTGCCGACTGATCTGGAGCAAGAGTATTTATCGTTGACTCTGCCTCAACCTCTGTACCTCTCATAAGACGTACCTTCACATCAGTCAACTCATTATCGCCTGAATTTATTACTATTGCTTTGATATTAAGATTATCAAACACCTCTACTGCCTCAGGAGCATTTACTTCTCCTGCTACAGCATTGTAATCACAAATCTCTTTTACACTAATATTATCTATCATGATCGGAGTACGTGTGCTCATGGCTTCATATTCAAATGCTATCACAACAAACTCCTTTGAATTAAGATTAGCCAACGGTATTGAATAATAGATATACTCACCCGTCTGCTTAATATCTTTAAGATGTATTGAGGTAATAGTCTCCAGATTGAAGCTATCAATACCAATCTTAATATTGAGAACGTCTTTAGATGGATCTGTATCATAGAAACCATTGTCGGCAATGCTCATTTTCCTAAGGTAGAAAGTAAGTTTTGGATCGTTTGCACCTAAGAGGGAAATTTTACCCGACATAGCAGTTGTTATGATTTCAGGTACAGCAGGTAAATAAGATAATACCCCATCATCAGTATCTTGCGAACCGATGCTGAAATCATCACCTATGAACCAGCCTTCCCCATTTGTGCCAGTCAATGCCCAGAAATTAGTCGGAGCACCATCTTTGAATGATTCTTTAAACGGAAGTGTATATGGTTTACCTGAGATATACAGGGCAGTAGCATTATCTCCGTACTCATCCGTAGCATTTGAAGAAGGAACCACATAATACTGATGCATTGCCTGACTACCTGTATCTTCAAATACCACATCATTATCTGTGCAGCTAAACTCACTTGTCTTTTCTACAATAGGGATTAAAGATCCATTTCTCATCATAGCAACCGTATAGCTAAGATCCGCGTTATCAACGTATCCACCATGTATACCACGTCCCTCTGGTGCTTTCCATGATATTACGGGATGACCCTCTTTATCAAGTGTTACTTTAGCATTCAATGGTGCGGTCGGAACATCAAGTCCTACCCAAACCTTTACAGAAGTGCCTACACCTGCACCATAATAATTCGAACATATAACCTCATAAGTGTTAACCTGTCGATCAGCTGCATCATTATCTACATAAGTCATAGGTTCATCAGGTGCAACGTCATATATGGTTTCTATTACCACACCATCACGAAGGATTCTTACCGTGAGATCATCGTCTAATTCTTTGCCTTCAACATTATTTATAGGGGTTACAAAAGAGATAGTGGCTTTCTTAACACCCGTTTCTCCAGCCATAACCTTCAGATCCTTTACTGCAGCGGGAGCATCAAGACTATACATCTCTCGAAGTCTGATGTTATCAATCAAGAAGAAAGCACTGCCTGCCTCTGATGTGGCATGGAAACCGAAATAATATACACCGTCATTTTCAACCGTAATTGTGTCTGTACGAGTACGATACTCATCCCACCAGATGGTAGTCGATGATACTATCTCCTTCGTCATATCCTCTATCTTAGGAGTAGTACCGAGATATACGGAATATTCTTCTGGCCAACTATCGGAATAGCATAACACTTCATGACTAAATAAATACTTAGTGCGTGCTTTCAAGTATATTGAAGGTGTTATGAGCCAGTCATCACCATCTTTAGTACCACCTACATAACCGGCAGCCTCACCGGAAGGAGTATATTGCCACATACCTGAATCCAGATTGACGGTCTCATTGTTATCAATCACGGTGAAAATATTATAATCTTCCTGAGTGTCAAAAGTAAACTCAACAGGCACTTCGTATGGCTTGCCGATAACAATACCATCAGTCATTGTTCTTTGGCCTTCTAAACCATCTGCGACCGGAGTAATGATATATCTGATAAGACTCTGATCATTATCAAGTTCAATCTCATCAGTAAATGAGGTCGGTTTGATAGTTTCTGCCACGACTTTCCACTCCGGAAGGCGGACCACTGTATAGGTAATCAGGTCTGCATCGAAGTATCCCCCGTTCACACCTCCATCTGGAGCTTCCCAATTGATCTGAATGCAATCGTTAGCCAGTCTTTCCACTTTGGCGTTACGTACGCTCTTAGGTTCATCCACACCGATCCAACTTCTGACCGTAGCAGCCTCGGAAGCACCTGCTTCATTGGAAAGTAAAACCTTAAATAGATGGTAACCTGGTTTCTCAACAGAAAGAGAGAGGTTTACTTTAGACCCGGCTTCTGCACTACCGGAAACAGTCTCGACACCGTTAACGTATACCGTGTAATCAATATTTCCTGAAAGTGAAGTACCTCCAGCGTTATTTGAAGGTATATTAAATGTGAATGGGAATGTGAGTTCTATTCCTGATACCTCTGCCTTAAGATCAGTGGCTTTTGCTGGAGCTTCAGAATTAACTTCGCCTTGTACAGCATATAAAGCACAGATTTCTTCTGTACCAGAGAATGCACCTACTTCAGTTACGTTTCCGCTGGTTACATCTATTATATACAGACCGGAAGAATAAGCCTCAGAAGCTGCCCAGTATAAATTACCATCAAGACCAAAAGCAGCACTCTGCATATATTCAGGAGAGAGTCCAGTAGAACCTATCGAGGTCATCTCTCCGGTCTTCTTGTTGATTGAATAAAGGTAGCCGTCTTTTGCAATTCCATAAACCTGTCCCTGTTCATTGACAGCTACAGCTACGAGTTCATGAGCAGCTTCAATGATATGTGTAACACGCATATCATCAGGATTCATATAACCCCAATCACCACCTTCGTCACTATAGAAATAGCCATAAGCAAGATTATCTATGGGATCATAGCAAATGGAGTTATAAAGTGAGTAAATGTCTTGAACGGTATAAGTCAGTTCTTCCCAATTACCACGTGAATACTTATAACTGTATACGTCCACTTCACCCGTAAACCAGTCTTCAGACATGGTAGTTACTATATAATATTTATCTGTAAAGAACGCGCCACCAGAAGGGGTATACTCATCGTTGATAAATGTGGACTTAAACTTAATAGGTGCGGTTGCATCAAAAGTGTATACACCAGCCTCGTCCCCATACTTCCAGTCATCGGAATAAGTAATCACACATTGAAATCTCTGTGTAGAATTTTCAGCAAACATATTTGTACATGGTAATGCCGTTCGCTGTGAACCTTTTGTACGATGAAGGTTTCTGTGGTGAGTCAACACATCCTTTACTGTTGTCTCTGATGCTTCGGAAATCCTTTTCTTCAGGAAATCAGGACTAATGGTCGTTGCTCCTATTCCTATAATACTGGCAGTAATTGCCACACTTCCTATAAGAATAGCTGCGATTGATTTGTAGATACTACTCATAATGTGGATACAATGTATTAGTTTTTTGCAAAATTAGACGTTTAATGACTGAAAATCACACCATCCACTTATGAATAAATGTCAAATTTATAAATTTCACTCTTATTTCCTCCAAACTCATTCCAAAATTTATAAATTTTTCCCTAAATTTGCGATATGAAATCAAATATGAGCGGAAAAGAAAACCGGCTTCCATTGGCTATTTATCATTTTCTATTTTTCTTGGGACTGATGACAACAGTCATATTTCCGGTCGCCTCCGCTACACGCTCTAACCTACTACCTTTCGTGGATGACTCTCCTCATACTTTATTTGAAAGAGGCATGAAGTTTCTGAAAGAGGAGAAACTTGACAGTGCTTTGGTCTACTTCTCATTCCTGATTGGAAAATACCAAGATGCCGATGATAAAGAAACCAGGTTATTTGTAGGAAAATCTTTTTCGGAAATAGGACAGATCTATTATGTACACCGTAACGATTATATGAGTGCATATCGCTGTCTGGAAAAAGCGGAGAATATTTTTCGGGAATCTGATGACAAAAGTTCTTATGCTTCGGTATTGCTTAATTTCGGTAATCTCTTCAATATGTATGAATGTATATTTCCAAACGATAAAAGAAATGCTTATGTTAAAAGCCGCGAATTTTACAACAAGGCCATGCAGACAGCAGCTGATATCGAAGACTGGAACCTTGTACTGTCAGCATACATAAACTCCATTATGCTGGATTTGCCATTTAAAATAAACCAAAACATTAATAACCGCATAGGCATCCTTCTTAGAGATTCTATTCCGAAGACAGCTCCTGACTATAAACTTTCTCTATTCTTATGTGAAGGAACAAATGCTATTGCTGCGCGTAACTTTGATACCGCTCGGAGAATAATGCTTGAAATTCGCGATTCTCTTGGACTGGAAGCGCCCAGAGAAAAATATATGGCACGAATATGCCAGACAGCTGTCTCCATAGGAGAAGGAAATTATGAAGAGGCTATAAACTATCTCAATGGTATTTTCTCTGAAAAAAGTAGAATAAACGATATAGATGTTCACATGGAGGTCTATGGCTTACTTTCGAAATGTTATAAGTTAGCTGATAATAGAACTATGAGCGATTTTTATCGGATTAAATATTACGAGGCAAAAGACACACTGACAAAGGAATTGGTAGGTCTTGAACCTACCCGACTCGGCATTGAACTTAGCAATGTTAAGAACTATGCTATGAAAGTCGACAGCGAACGAAGACTGGTAAAGACCATTCTTCTTTTCTCCATAATATTAGTAGTAGTACTTCTCGTAATAGCCATTATAATCTATCGTAAAAATAGTCAACTCAAATTGAAAAACCAGGTGATATTTAACCAAACCCAGTCTCTACTACAAAACACAGATAAATCTGACACGCCATCCACTGAGACAGAAGTACAGCCGGAGAAATACCGTGATAGTTCCATGACTGATGAGACACGACATGAGTTGATTGAAAAAATTAATAAAGTGCTTGAAAATGTTGATGAAATCTGTAATAGCAATTTTTCTCTGCAACGGCTTACTCAGCTTGTTGAGTCTAATACCAGCTACATATCCCGTGCTATCAATGAACACTACGGCATGACATTCGGAACTTTGTTAAACAAATACCGCATTCAAGAAGCATGTCGTCGAATGACTGATATAGATAAGTATGGAAATCTTACAATAGAAGCTATAAGCGAGAGTGTCGGATTTAACACCAGATCTACTTTCACCAAGGCTTTCCGTCTTAATATAGGTATGCTACCGTCAGAATATGCCAAATTAATTAAAAAAGGCAATTCAACATCATAAGTATCCTTTCCCAATGGGGCTATCTCGATGAGCGGAAATTCACATTTGTGGCGCCCATATACAGAAGTGGTATCAACCCTCTTTTTCCTATCGAAAATAAATTCAATTAAACACAATGAAAAATATTTTTCAATCATCTCTAAAGCTTGTATTTTCCGTTATGATGGCTTTGTCTTTTACGACAGTCAGGGCTCAATCATACGGTAACGTGAAAGTATTTATGCAACCCGATTCTTACGTCGGTAGTCAAAAGCAATATGGTAATAACTCAGATGCGGGTCATTATGCACAGGCAGATGACGCTAAGATATATTACGAAGTCTACGGAGAAGGTACTCCTATTGTCATTCTTCATGGAGGCGGTGTGGGCTGTACTTATGAGATGGGACAATTCATTGACAGCTTGTCAAAAACCAATAAAGTAATAGCAATCTCAACACGCGGTCACGGCAGATCGGAAATCGGCACAAAACCAGTTAGCGTTGAGCAACGTGCCAACGATGTCTACTCAGTGATTCAGGATTGTGTACCGGGTCAAAGGGTAAAGGCCATAGGTTTCAGCGATGGAGGTTATTCGGCCTACTTTCTTGCATTTCTGCATCCGGAAGTTGTTGACCGTATCGTAACAATCGGAGCGGGTGAGGCACTTCCTATGACACGTAAATTCATAAAATTCAAGTTAGAAGATATGGAGACTCTTGATCCTGATTTTATGAAACTCCAAATGGCAATATGTCCCCAACCAGAGAAAAAGCAGGCGTATTGGGATAATTTTTATGATTTTTATAACACAGTGACGGTAAGTAAGGAAATTCTCAATAACATAAAATGTCCTGTTTTGGTTATGGCAGGAGAGTTGGATCCGAATGCCCCTCTTGCTACTGTTATTGCTGCATACTATATGCTACCTAATAGTCAGTTGGCT
>CAMWKC010000119.1 GCA_947174735.1 uncultured Porphyromonadaceae bacterium | reverse complement strand
TCTCTATATTGTGTGGGCGACATATCATATCGCTCTTTGAATGCTCTCTGAAGGGTGCGTGAAGTGCCAAAACCGAGCCTGCCAGCTATCTCGGCTATACCTTCGTTTGAGTCGGAACCAAGTATTTTTCTTGCCTCTTCAAGGCGGAAAGAATTGATATAAGTGTGCACAGAAACTCCCTTCTCGTTCTTTATAAGTTGACCTATTGCATCCTGTGTTAGTCCTGCAAACTCGGCGAGTTCTTTTCGGCTCAGCGCAGGATTTGTGTATGGACGTGAAATGAACATATAGCGGTCGACTTTCTCGATAAGAGATATGTCTTCCTTATCCTCTTTCTGTTCTATATGGCATACTTTTTCAGTGGCACAGTCAAATTCCTTTAAACGTTCCACAAGAAGGCGATTCCTTTTTTTCTCTCTTGCAGCGTGAATAAGAGCAATAGCAAGCAGTATAAGAAGCAAAACTATTACTGAACTGAAAGCAAATATACGGAATCGGTCAGCTCTTTTTTGCTCCTGGTCAAGCTCAGTGCGGTAAAGGACGGTTAAATCATGAAGTCGTTTATCTGTTATCTTATTTGACAGAGAGTCGTGAAAAACAATATACTCTGAATATGCTTTGGCACTTTCCTCATGTTTCCCTGCCATATTTAATATTTCCGCTTTAAGAAGAAGGTCTTTGAGATAGAACCAAGGGAAATCCTTATGTGTACTGAGAAGGGTGTCTGTATCTGCAATTGCTCCCTGCCAATCGGAATCGGCAGCTCTTACTTTGCATCTGACAGCATAAAGATGCTCGTATGCTCTGGATGGTAGAAAGGGTAATATTTTTGAATTTGCACTATCGAGGAATGTTTTTGCAAGTTGTATATTTCCTTTTGAAAATGCTTCCTCTGCTTTGAAAGCTAATGCACTTACAGGATAATGGCCTGTTGTATCATGCCAGTTATTTAATATACTGTTATCTTCAACCATTCTTGCATAGCTCATCCCGGCTTTATTCATATTAACGGTATCTTTGAGTTCACGGGAAATAATCCATAGCCATTCCTGTATGCTGGTGGCTGTTCCGAAATCAGAACCGGACCGATATGGATTTGCTATATAGGAACCGGCAGGTTTAAGTTCCTTCAAGGCACGTTCAGGTTGGGAAAGCTTGTAAAACATCTGTGCCCTCACTCTCTTTGCCATTGCCATGGAAAGAGAATCACAGTCTTCAAGGGCTTCTTCTTCCATCCTGACTGCTAAGGAATCGGCTTCCGCGAAACGACCGTCGGAAAACAGACGGTCAATTAAAACATTGACAGCAGCAAAATAATACGGAGTACGACCGACATTTCTCATACTGTCGATTACAACTGTTATCTGCGGTACTATGTTTTCGTTTGGATGATTATTATAGAGCGACTGAACGTACAGCACTTGTCTTAGAGAAGCGCTACTTTCGGCAGTTTTATCTGTCTCCGTTTTTTTACACGAGAATAAAACAAAGAGAGACAGAATTAATACTGTCACAAATGTAAAGGAAAGCAGATACCGATAATCATACCTTATACTATGATTCATGACAGTTTTTTTTAATAATTTAGCTAAAAGTATCGCTTAGATACATATCTGACTTAACAAACTATTATTTCAAGCATTATATTGATTAGTTTGCTTCTATATCAGAATTTTCCACAAAGATAATGAATTTTTTTTGGTCTGTTAAAGTTAAAAGCTTCTGTTTTAATGAAACTGTACTTCATCAGACATTAATTGCAAAGTTAGTATAAATGTGTTATAATACCAATTTAAGAAGAAAATTTTGTCTTTCGGTATAATACTCTCACTAAATTTATCTACTTTTGTACTATTGTAGTAATTAAGAAGATAGAATTGTCATTTTTGTGAATAGTCCGTTCTGTATTACTTACCGGCTGATGCGCAAAGACGACTTCTTAATGATATTTTGTCAAGTGACGATAGAAGGGCAAGTATGGAAAAATTTATAAATGATATAAGAAGTATAATCCCTCCTGAAAGGATTTATACTGACGAGCTGCGTCGTCTGGTATGGGGTACGGACGCTGGTTTCTACCGTAGAATACCTAAAGTAGTGGTACGGGTAAATAACGAGAAGGAAATTCAACATGTACTTAAGGCTGCTTCAGCACAAAAAATACCTGTTACTTTCCGTGCCGCCGGAACAAGTCTTTCAGGACAGACAGTGACCGATTCAGTATTGATTGTAGCCTCGACAGGTTGGGAGAACTTTAAGTTATCAAACGATGCCGCTACTATTACTCTACAACCGGGTATCACAGGTGAGCGAGTCAACCGGATTCTGCACCGTTACGGAAAAATTTTTTCACCGGACCCGGCGTCGAAAGCATCGGCTATGGTAGGAGGTATAGTGATAAACAATGCTTCCGGTATGAACTGCGGCACACACGCTAATTCCGACAAGATACTGAAATCAATGCGGATAGTGCTTGCCGACGGTACAGTGATTGACACAGCACATCCTTCAGGCTCCGCACGTGAGCGTGAACTGCTACATAGCATAGCGGAGATACGCGATGAGATACGCGCAGATAAGGACTTGTGTGCCCGTATAAACAAGAAATATTCTATCAAGAATGTTATGGGTCTGAATCTTCGTCCTTTCGTGGCTTATGACGACCCGATGGAAATACTGGCTCACCTGATGGTAGGTTCAGAAGGTACTCTGGGTTTTATGAGCGAGGTTACTGTAGCTACAACTCCGTTATTACCTTTTACAGCCTCGGCTATGGTGTACTTCGCCAATATGCGTACTGCGTGTGAGGCTGTAGTGGAATTAAAGAAGAATGTTCCGGAAGTGTACAGTTGTGAACTACTTGACCGTAAGTCTCTTGAATCTGTCAACGATACTACCAGCAACAATCTTACCGCTTTACTTATCGAAACTCGTGCCGACACGCAGGAAGAGCTTAGTAAAGGTATCACCGCGATAGAAAACGTACTGAAGAAATATGACTTATTCAAGCCGGTGAAATTTACATCCGATCCTACAGAAAGTGCCGCGTTGTGGAAGATGCGCTCGGGTGTGTTCCCGGCTGTAGGAGGTACACGACCCCCTGGCACTACTTCACTGATAGAAGATGTGGCTTTCTACATCGATGATCTTCCGCAGGCTACGGTTGAACTCGCGGCTCTTATAGAAGAATGTGGTTATGATGATGCTTGTATCTACGGTCATGCCTTTGAAGGGAATTACCATTTTGTGATAGCTCAGGCTTTTGATTCACAGGCAGACGTAGATAAATATAGCCGTCTGATTGAAAGAATAGTAGAGCTTGTGGTAGATAAATATGACGGTTCGCTTAAAGCCGAGCATGGCACCGGACGTAATATGGCGCCTTTCGTAGAAAAGGAATGGGGGACTAAGGCTTTCGGAATAATGAAAAAGCTGAAACATGCTTTTGACCCCGACAATCTGCTCAATCCGGGAGTTATATTCAATGATGATCCCAAATGCTATATACGTGGTTTCAAACCTCTGCCGCTTATGGACGAAATAGTGGATAAATGCATAGAATGTGGCTTTTGTGAGGTAAACTGTGTGAGCTGCGGTCTGACCTTCTCTGCACGTCAGCGAATAGTGGCCCAGCGTGAAATCGCAAATATGCGTAAGAGCGGTGAGAATCCGATACGACTAAAGGAGCTTGTTAAAGATTATAAGTATTTAGGTGAGGAAACATGTGCTGCCGACGGTCTGTGCAGCACCTCATGTCCTATGGGTATCAACACCGGTGAACTGACCCATAAACTCAGAGAAGCCGACATGCAGCCTGATTCGGTAGGATATAAAACCGGAAAATGGGCTGCCGAACATCTACCGGAAATTGAGAGTGTCTTGCGCCTTACTCTTGATACAGCTCATATAGCCCGTAAAGTTATAGGTCATAAAGGCGTTGCTTCAGTAGGAAAGATGCTACATAAGGCAGGTATGCCTCTGTGGACACCTTCATTACCCAAATCATATAGGCATAAGGATAAAAAATTATACAGTGGTAAAAGGAAAGTAGTGTATTTCCCATCGTGTATAAACCGTACCATGGGTATATCGCCTGAAGCTACAAAAAACGGAAAAGAACTAAAGCCGCTTGTAGAGATGATGGTTGAACTTTGTGCAAAAGCCGGATATGAGGTTATATTCCCAAAAGGAATGAAAAATCTGTGCTGCGGTATGATCTGGGAGAGTAAAGGTATGCCGGATATTGCTGATGGTAAGACAGCTGAGTTAGAGAAAGCTCTGATAGAGGCTTCGGAAGGAGGCACTCTACCTGTGATATGTGACCAAAGCCCTTGCTTGCATCGTATGCGCCAGCATATCAAGAGTCTCCGACTGTATGAACCGGCGGAATTTATAGCCGATTTCCTTGCTCCGCATCTTAAGTTTCAGCCTGTAGATACTCCTGTGGCAGTACATGTGACCTGTTCGTCCCGTCTGATGGGTCTTACAGATAAAATCATCGGACTGGCTAAGAAATGTAGCACTAAAGTGCTGGTACCGGAGCAGGTAGGCTGCTGCGGATTTGCAGGTGACAAGGGTTTTACGCATCCTGAACTCAATGAATGGGCATTGCGGCATCTTCGCGAACAGATTGAACAGGCCGGAGTGAAGGAAGGCTTTTCCAATTCACGGACATGCGAAATCGGTCTTACCACAAATTCTGGAGTGCCATATCGCTCAATTGCCTATCTGGTAGACCGAGTCACCACAGCACTTCCTGAAAAATAAAGATGTAAAGATTTAAATATTTTTTTAATCTCTCCATAGGCTAATTAACGAATCCCCTGTTCTGACATCTTTCACAAAAGTGTCAGAACAGGGGATTAAATATTAATATTAGTTGACGACTGAATACCTTTAAAAGAATTGGAAGCTGAATGACAGCTTATTTACTTAAAAAAGATTCCGCCCATTCCAATCTTTTCAGCAAATAGCTTTTTAAGAACTGTACTTCATTTTCCCATGTGCCGTTAGAGGTATAATTTACTGAAACTACAGAATTCATAATCGGCCACTTTTCGAAATTATCCTTTTGTGAAAGATACAGATAGTCATACATCTCGTTGATGTAGTCCATAATACCGTTCTTTAGAGCCTCTTTATTTTCCATGAAAATTCTGTAGACTTCTTCTTTAAAATATGGATTCTGCATCATCGTAGGATAATAGGCGTAGGATCTTGTACCATTATAATTGTATGGTATTGGTTTGACATTATCCCAGCCAATGCCGGCAGACCATTCAGCATCCCAGACCGGACCCTTTTTTAGTTTGGCACCGGAAGTCGTGATGACATAATAATCATTTGTATCCTGATTAGCCATAAGGAAGTTGACAAGATACCATTTAGCCCAGCTTTCTACATCAATTATATCGAGAAAAGCGGCATCACGACTCAGTACATCATCTGCATTAAGAGCTTCTTCCAGTCTTGAAATGTATGATTGAGCATAATCAATCTGTTCCTGTGTAATTCCGTCATCTGGGTCAGGAGTCTTAAATGAGAAAGAATAACCCATCTCACTGGTAAAATATACCGGTTCTTGTGCTGCGTAGGCATCTTTCTCAAATAAATATCCGTCATCTTCAATTTTCACCCTGTTACCGGAAGTCTTAATGTGTTCTGTAAATAGATAGTTGCCCTGATACTGACCGTTCAGGAACAGTTCTACATACTGCCAATGAGGTGTCCAGTCCAGCTGAAGTATCTCGCTGTATTTGAATTGTACGGAGGCTCTAAGCAGAGTCCTGTCACAATATCCTGCGAGCAAGACCCAGCTTTTATCAGCCGGAAGGTCAAAAATAGAGGCCTTTTTATCCAATTTGATTCGATAAGGTTTCTTCGGATAGCCCCATGTGGCATTTCCACGTCCTTTTAAATTTGTTGAAGCGGTAAAAGCTGTGGGAAATTCGTTTGTCTTGGAAATATCAATAGTACCGGTAACATAAGTATGCTTATCCGGTGGGAGGACTCTGTTTTCAGTTTCAATCGTCATAATGGGAAGCCCGGTAAATACTCGTGTATTGATGGTATACTTTTTGGTAGAGCCATCAGGATGAGAGACTGTTATCTCCTGACGTTTAGTCAGATCTAAAGCCTCGTCAATATTTTCCACTACATAAGCTTTTTTGTTATAAACCTCAACAGTTAATATCATATTGCTTACATCGCAAATGTATGGAATATAAATATTTATATTATTTCCTAAAATATCTGCTGTAATGTCTTTGAGCAGATATTCACGATTGTCCTTTAATAATAATTTAGCAGAAATAATATCACAATTATGCTGTTTACTGAGGGTCGGGTCAATCTTAAAATCAAATGTTGAGCCGTCTGCCATGGAAATTGTGATTAAATCATCGATATCGTTTCTTACTATTGATGAAATAACTGTTGCAGGATTGGCGGAATAAGAGGTATTTATTACATCAATAATCTTATCCGGATCAAGAGTGGAATATAATTCGAAAGCATAATAGCCTAAATCGTTTACAATCACTCTTACAGAAATGGTTTCAGGAGTAACACCGTCTTTGCCGTCTTGTCCGTCCTTTCCGTCTAGTCCGGCGTAACCGACAAGACCGTCGATGCCA
>CAMWKC010000118.1 GCA_947174735.1 uncultured Porphyromonadaceae bacterium | reverse complement strand
CTGAACTTCTTTTTCAGTAGTTTCTATTATTTCTTCATATTCTTTAAAATCTTCCAATGATTCAAACATAGATAATTTATTTAAAAAATCACAAATAGATTTCCCTATACTATAATATAACTGTTCAATATTACTGAACCATCCTCTATTGGCATGAATTACGAAACTCGTATACGATTCAGAACTTAAAGATTTGACTTTTAAGGTAAGCTCCCATGTATTATTACAATTACTAGCTCCCCACCACGATCCCTGTATATTAGGATTTAAATAATATGCTCTATCATCTACTAAGTATACTTTATCTGACCGTAATTTACAAAAAAGATATTTATGGGTACAGTTAAAGTCTAAAATATTACTATGATTAATATCAATAACATTATAAGCAGTAGAATTTTTACTATTAGGTAAATAGTTAGATTCTTCCCAGTATCGTATCTCAAAAATTCCTGCCTCTTTGACAATATTAAATTTCATGATATATTAGTTAGTAGCTTGTTAAATATTTAAATTTCTTTTACAGAAATAGAGTATATAGAAGAAAGGGTGAGTAATTCTATTTTATGATATTATTATACTAAAAAACTTGATCAAAGTTACTCAAATACCTATGATTAGGTAAGAACTTAATTGTCGCAGTTATAGAAGTCGGTTTCTATAACTGCGACAATTAAAATATTAGCGGGTCAGGGGTTTAGCACGACGGGCGTCCCAGATGAGGTAGATGATGAGGAGGGCGTAGGCGACACAGCCGAGGATCTGGCAGGTTTCGAAGGGGACGGGGTTTTGGTATTCGAAGCCGGCGAAACGGGTTATGGCGGCGAATACGCCGAAGAGGGCACCACCGGCGATAAGGCCGGAGGCGATGAGGGTACCGCGATCACGACGGGCGTCGTTGACGGCCTGGTCGTCACTGCGGTTGCTAACGAAGTAGGCAACAGCTCCTCCGACAAGCATCGGGGTATTGAGTGACAGGGGTATGAACATACCGAGGCAGAAAGCCAGAGCGGGTACGCCGAGCCAGTTGAGGATAAGGGCAAGGATAGCACCTACCATGTAAAGTATCCAAGGGGTATCACCACCCATCATGAGAGGTTCGATAACCTTAGCCATAGCGTTGGCCTGAGGTGCTACGAGTGCGTTCTCACCGGAGAAGCCGTAAACCTGATTGAGCACCATGATAACACCACCGACAGTGGCAGCAGATACGAGAGTTCCAAGGAATTTCCAGCTTTCCTGTTTCTTGGGAGTAGAACCGAGCCAGTAACCAATCTTAAGGTCGGTTACGAAACCACCGGCCATTGAAAGAGCTGTACAGACAACACCACCGATTACCATCGAGGCTACGATACCGCTTGTACCGCTAAGACCGATTGCAACGAAAATAGCTGAAGCGATAATAAGGGTCATAAGAGTCATACCTGATACAGGGTTACTACCCACGATAGCGATAGCATTAGCGGCAACGGTAGTAAACAGGAAGGCAATGACTACAACCACAAGCCATGCTACAGCAGCCTGCCAGAATGTGCTGATAACGCCAAACCAGAAGAACAGCAGTACAGCCACGAGTGCGATGACGATGAAGAATACGATATGCTTCATCGAGATGTCCTGCTGCCAACGTACTTCTTTAGCGCCTGAGCTCTTACCTTTAAGTTCGCGGGCAGCCAAGCCTACAGCTTGCATTATTATGCCCCACGACTTGATGATACCAATGACACCGGCCATAGCGATACCGCCGATACCTATCATACGGGCGTAATCCTTGAAGATGGCGTCGGGAGCCATAGCAGCAAATTCGGCCGAGCCATAAGTACCCATAAGCGGTATGACTATCCACCATACGAAAATAGAACCGGCGAAGATGACAAAGGCGTATTTAAGACCTACGATATAACCTAAGCCTAACAGCGCCGCACCGGTGTTGCAGCTCAGGACGAGTTTAGTCTTCTCCATAACCGCCTGACCGGCAGCCGAAGCTGTCGAGGTTATTGTCTCAGCCCACCAGCCGAATGTAGCTACTAAATAATCATAGATACCGCCTACAAGTGAAGCTACTATCAGTGTCTTAGCCTGACCACCTTCGGAGCCGGCAGACTGCGCAGACACAAGCACCTGTGTGGTAGCTGTAGCCTCCGGAAAGGGATACTTGCCGTGCATGTCCTTAACAAAGTAACGGCGGAAAGGAATGAAGAACAAAATACCCAAGATACCACCTAACAGCGAGCTCAGGAAGATCTGATAAAACTCGACCATAATGTCAGGATAGGAAGCCTGAAGTATGAACAATGCCGGAAGCGTGAAAATGGCACCAGCCACTATCACACCCGAACAGGCGCCAATCGACTGTATGATGACATTCTGGCCAAGAGCGTTCTTCTTGCCCAAGGCATTCGAAAGTCCGACAGCGATTATAGCGATAGGAATTGCAGCCTCAAACACCTGTCCTACCTTAAGACCAAGGTAAGCAGCGGCCGCACTGAAGACGATAGCCATCACCAGACCGGTAATGACTGAGTAAGGAGTCACCTCGCGTTGGTCGTGAGCCGGCTCCATCACCGGTACGTATTGCTCGTCGGCGCCGAGTTCGCGGAAGGCGTTCTCGGGCAGACCGGTGCCGGTGGTAAGGTTTTCTTCGTTTGTACTCATGGGTTATTGTTGGGTTTAGTTAGTTGTGTCACACGTAGGCAAATCCGGCTTAGAGAGGTAAGAAAGAGAGCGGCAACCGAATTTTCGGGCGAATATACACATTTTTTAGCAATTCACAGGCTTACCGGAGTGTTTTTTACATCTATTTTTATGTTTTCTTCCTTTTACAAAGCCAATCAATGTTTCATTATCTCGAATTTATGTTGTACTTTTGCAGTGTCTCACACATATAATTCCTGCTTATGAATACAACACACACCGCGATGATGGAAAAAGCCCGTAATGCCTTATCGGGCAACTGGCTCAATGCCGTAGTCGCCACACTGATCTATATGGTCATTGTCGGAGCTGCCAGCACTACTTATGTATTGGAACTGGTAATAGCCGGTCCGATGCTCTTCGGTCTCGTGCTTTATCTCATGTGTCTGGCCGACACACGTGTCAATAATCTTGACCTTCTCTTCAAAGGTTTCAACCGTTTTGTAGAGACATTAGTAGCCGGACTGATTTATACATTAGCTGTCTCTATCGGCATAGCTCTGCTGATAGTACCCGGTATAATAGCTGCCTGCGGTCTTGGTATGACCTTCTTCATTATGGCTGACGATCCTAATATCTCAGGTATAGATGCTCTGAAACTAAGCTGGAATATGATGAACGGTCATAAATGGGAATTTTTCTGTCTTAACTTCCGCTTCATACTCTGGATTTTGCTCGCCTCTCTTACATGTGGTATAGGTTTTCTTTGGCTGACACCTTATATGCTTATAACTCAGTTATATTTCTATCGTCAGCTACGCTACGGTACATTCTGAGGCAAACATAGAAATTAAAACATCTGATTGCAAAAGTTTAGCGCCTGTTACACCTTTTTTGTGTAACAGGCGCTAAACTTTTGCAATATCCGAGTGTCACTCTTACTGAAAAAACGCCATTACTTATCTCATGCAGTCACGATTTTATATCTCTACCCTATTGCTGACGCTTCCTCTGTTAGCAAATGCAAAAGGTGACATATCAGGCAAGGTAATCAATAAAGACACAGGCGAAGCTATCGATTTCGCTACTGTGCAGCTGGTAAATCCTGACACCGGTAAACCTTTGCCTATAGTTGCTACTACCGATACCGACGGCAGTTTTACGCTTTCAGGCGTAGCTGACGGCAAATATATAGTCAAAGTAATAAATCTCGGCAGTATTGATCAGGAACGGCCGGTGACAATATCCGGCTCTAATGTGGACTTGGGCACTCTGCGTCTTGCCAACGACACCAAAGTGCTCCAGGAAGTCGTAGTTGAAGGTGTACGCAGCCAGATGCGCTTCGAACTGGATAAGAAAGTATTCACAGTCGATTCAAATATAGCTTCCGCAGGTCAGTCGGCTTCAGAGTTGTTGGAGTCTATCCCGTCAGTCGAGGTCGATCAAGATGGTGAAGTATCACTGCGCGGCAATTCCTCGGTAACGGTATGGATTAACGGTAAGGAATCAGGTCTGTCGGCTGATAACCGTGCACAAATACTCGAACAGATACCAGCCGAGACTATTGACCGTATCGAAGTTGTCACCAACCCTTCAGCCAAGTACAGTCCTGAAGGTACAGCCGGTATAATCAATATCATACTTAAGAAAAACCGTAAAGCAGGATATTTCGGTAGTGCCGAGATAGGAGCCAATACCCGTGGAGGCGGTAATGCAGGCTTCAACATCAATGTCAACGCTTCGAAATGGGATGTCTTTGCCGGTATCGGTTTCCGTATGCGTCATAATACCGGCGGCAGTATTACACGCCGCACTATGGACGATGGAACATTCCTTAATTCAGACGCTTCAAGTCCTAATCACGGTAATAATATCTTTGTGCGTCTCGGTGCCACGTATCACATTACCGATAATGATGATATAGGCCTGAGTGGATTCGGTATGTTCGGTCACCGTTGGAGTCATTCTCTGACAACATACACTACCGATATGCCCGGTATGTGGAGATCCAATTCACAGCTTACCCGCAGCAACGGCAACAACCGCGGCGGACACGGCGAGCTTAACTACACACACCGCTGGAGCGATAATCATACCCTTGACGTCACAGCCAGCTTTAATCATTGGGGAGGACCGTCGTGGACCTCCTATCTTCAGCATCCCGATTACGCTGACGAAGCTCTGAACCGAGATGTTTATCAGGAACAGACACAGGAAATAGGAGTCAATTCGTGGGAAGCTAAGATAGACTATACAAACCAATTCAACTCATGGCTCAAACTTGAAGCAGGCTTCAACGGTAATTACGGTCATGAGGATAGTCCTGTCGATACATGGCAGGGCACATCGCCTGAAGACGCCGTATTATATGCGGGCCTCACAAACCGTTTTATCTACAATAATGATATTTCGGCTCTCTACGCTACTCTCGGAGGTAAGGTAAGTGATTTCAGTTTCTCGGCAGGTGTACGCGGTGAGGCATGGCAGATAAAGACAAAATCACTCGGTCTCGGAGAGACTGAAGCGGACCAACAGTGGTATAAAAAGAATAATTTTGCTCTTTTCCCTTCACTATTTTTATCATATTCGTTACCTCACGATAATGAGGTACAGATAAATTATACCCGCCGTATACGACGTCCGTGGGGAGGACAGCTCAATTCGTTCCGAAACATATCGGACGCAACAAACATATCGTTCGGTAATCCGGAACTCGAACCTCAGTACGCCAATGCCTTTGAGCTTAACTATATCAAGTCATGGACATGGCACATGATTTCGCTGTCGGCATACGTGCGCACTTCAAACAACACCATGAACCGTATCAGTTATATGGATGGCGACATACTCTATTCAACATGGGCAAATGTGGCTAATAATACCAATTCAGGTGTCGAGATTGTAGGTAAGAACTCCCTCTTCAACGGTAAACTCGACCTTACCACCACCGTAAATCTTTATAATAATCACGTTTCGGCATGGAATTATACATATACTGACCCGACAGGACAGCAGTTTCATCTCTCGCGTGACAAGCAGCAGAGCTTTGCGTGGGATGCACGTCTTATGGCAAGCGTCAAATTGCCATGGTCACTGTCATTCCAGGCTACCGGACGCTATAATTCACGTCAGCTCGAAGCACAAGGCCAGCGAGATGCCGGTTGGGACGTAGATGCCGGCCTGCGTCGTGTGTTCGGCGACTGGTCCGTATCAATAAATTGCCGTGACGTCTTCGACTCACGCCGTTGGAAATCCACACTCAACGGACCGGGGTACAGTCAGTACAGCGAACGCTGGCGCGGTGGCCGCAATGTACGTCTGACAGTAAAATATGCCTTTGGTAATATGAAACAAAAACCACAGCGTCGTCCCAACGGAGAGCCGGATACAGACGCTATGGATAATGGCTCGGGCTATGCCGGTGAAGCGGAAATGTAATAAACCTACTTACAGATTAAAATAGTATGTACCTGAAGCAAGCACTACATAGAAGTTATATGTATTGCCGTGTGTATAGTAAGTAGTATTATAGGCAGGAGTGTCGATGCCGGTATTCCACATCTGCATTGAGGGTTCCCAAGCGCTCAGCACTGTTACTTCGTACTGCATTCCGTTATACTCATAACTTACTTTCATAGGTATCGTGGTCCAGTCGCCATACACGTTATAACCACACCCCATGACAGTGATGACACCTTCATTCTGCCAGTTAGGACCATTCATAAATGCTCCGTTAGGACCTATATACCCCGGTCCTAACGGACCGCCGGGAGCACCTGGGCCAAGAGGGCTGCCGGGAATACCTGGAGCTACAGGAGGCGGACCGACAGGTGCGGGCTGAAAACTACCGCCGCTGCCGGGGGCCGGAAGACTGCTTTGGGCTGATATTGTACTGATACCGGCTACTGCCATGAGAGCCAACGTTATGAGTCGGAGGCTACTCTTTATGATATTAGTGTGTGCTTTCATAGTTTTTTATCTTTATATAGTGGAGGTATTTATATGTCTATCTCTGTATTTAATACATATTACCAGACAGACCGGGCGGGCCGAAGCCAAATTTGGGTTCGGCCTGAACCGGTTAGATGGCGGTAGTGTTAGATATATA
>CAMWKC010000117.1 GCA_947174735.1 uncultured Porphyromonadaceae bacterium | reverse complement strand
CTCTGATATTATGGGTGGTAATAGGCACCTCGAGTCTGGCCGTAGTACTCTTCACGGTCTAAACCAACTAATTCCCTTCCTTTATCTATTACGAATCTATGGATATACCTTTCGAGCCATCACCCAGAACCCGACGTTCCCCGTTGCTCACCATAGCTATACAGAGCATCAATCCGCGTAGTCTGCTTATGAGCGTAGGGTCAGTATTTGCCGGCACAGCTTCCGATAGTCTACGCGGTAATATGGAGATTCTTCCAGCTACGTTATGTCTGCTTTTTGCGCTGTTTACCCAAATGGCAGGCAACGTAATACACCATAATTTTGATTTCTGCCATCAAACAGACCATTCCTCGGGAAAGGAATATTATCCATTCAAACCGACTGTTACTGTCGGAATTATGGAACGGCTTGGGCAGGCTCTTTCACTTATCGCACTTACTATCGGTCTATCTCTTCTTACTCTCACCGGCTGGTGGGGATTGGTAGTAGGCACCGTAATAGTACTGTTGGAATGGCTGGCTAACTATGGTCCTTATCCGCTTATGCGCACTCCATGGGCACTGCTTATAACTTTTATACTTTTCGGTCCGGTGTGTGTATTAGGTACATCAATAGTACAGAGCCAGTATGAAGCCACAGAGCCTTATTCAATGTTTGACCTGATGCCTGCTTTCTTTCTGGCCGGCGTAATGGGTCTGCATGCTGTCGAGTGTCATCTGCAGGTTATCTACTACAATTACAATCAGGACCGACGTGCACTTCATAACACTTTCGCCACACGCTTCGGTCGTCCGGTGACACGTACTGTTTTTGCAATATGTGCTGTTCTCAGCTTAGTGATAATGGTTATAATGGGACACGTAGTATCTAACTTACATAGCTTATCAATCAAATGGCTCGCCTTTTTGCTTGTACCTCTTATAGCCTTAGGTGTTAACCTGTACTGTCTTATACGTATGCCTTATGCTGATGAAAAAGAACAGCGTTATTTACGTACCCTTATAGCAGGCAAAATGGCCTTTGCCGGTATAGCTATTTTTATTTCATTCTGTATCATTGGTATACCCAGCGATTCTCACCTCGATTACTTTTGATTAAAGCGCCTCGATAAGTATATCCAGTTTGGCAAGACGGCTGTTATAAGCCTGTTTCATACGTTCTATTGCCTCAGGCTGACTCAATTGCTCATCTCCGTTGGGAGTTATATTCATAGGCCATTGAGCATAGTTAGCTTCAACTGACTCGCTTATCAGCGCGGCTTGTGTATCTATGTAGGCCGGTATTTCATCAAGTCCGCTGCGAACCATAGCCCAGCGCTCTTTGGTACGCTCACGAAAACGCGGCAGTCTGAGCAAGGCACCATACCATATAGCTTTGTCTATATACCAGTCCACATCCTCTTTCGGACGCAAAGTGCCCCAGTCGAAATCCCATACAGGTCCGGCACATAGCAATCCTCCGCGATCCTTATACATATAGCTACTCTTCGGACTCTGAGGCTCACCATTGAACACCAACTCGTGCATCAGCCACCAATCTATGAACGAATCAATGTCTATATAGTCAAATATATCACCTTCTGCTCTGCCATAGAGAATAGCCTCTATACGACTAAAATAGTCGTATGCGTAGGTAAACTGTTCCGAAGTCAGCACATCTTCGTCAGGATCCTTAAAATTAACCGGCAGCTTGCGGTAAGGAGTACGGAATTTATTTACCTCATCATAATTAGTATCAAGTTCAAATAAGTATCCTCCCGTCAGCGCTTCACCTTCAGTATCGTCCGAGGTCATCTCAGTTATATTGACACGGGCTTCAGCCACCTTAATCTGCTCACAGAGATAATAATTTCCCATAAACTCACCGTTCAGTGTAACTTCTACAAACTGCCCGCGTGGAGTCCATGCCAACGCCGGGAAATGACGTGCTACTTCAAAGCTCACATCATTACGGAGTAATGTGCGGTCGTTCCAGTTAGCCAGCAGACACCAGCGTTTATGGGAGGGCATACCTAACAAGGATGTTTTAGAGTCAAGCTTGACGGCATAAGGCTTTTTAGGAAAGTTCCATGTGCTGTTACCGCGTCCTTTAAGCTGCACTTTCTGCAGCTCTATGTTACTTTCACCGGCGTTTACAATAGTCATACTGCATTTCTTTACCCATTCCTCTTTACTTAGAATAGGAGCCGGAGTCTCAATATATATCATGGGCAGGTTGCCGTGATAGACACTGAGTGTATAGGAACGTTCACCACCTATAGTATCGGCGACAGTAATTGTGGCAGGCCGACTAAGATCAAGCACAATTGACCGCTCATCCATACTATCAGCACCGACAATATAAGCTCCGCGTCCGTCAAGAGTAAGTGTGACGGGCACAGCAGTCAGGTCAGTGTCATAAGGCATATTTATTTCCCATGAAGCAGAGTCAGCTGCCACAGCTTCAATGTCTGTGACACTAAGAGTACTTATTGCCAGAACATCCGATACAGGTTCCGGTTCCGGCTCGGAAGAAGGTATATCATTATTGTTGCAGGCACAAAGAATAGTAGCTATCAGCAACACATAAAATTGTTTTGGATTCATCATAATGTTTAGGATAGAAGTTTAAGACATAAGGGTCCGACTCTATTGTTTAACTGCAAAATTATAAAATTACCGTTTCTTTTTAACTGTTTTTCTTTTGGTGTATGACGATTTTATGATAATTTTGCATTTCATAAGCCGGTATACCCACGGGGGCATAGCGGCCGCCTCAGCGCCGGAAGTATGCTGACAGGCACTTAACGCCGTGAACACAAACTAAATAACTAATATCAACATCATTCAAACCAAAATCCAACTGCTATGTGGTTATCAAGCTCATCTGTAGGACGTAAGTTCGTAATGGCCTGTTCAGGTGCATTCCTCGTCCTATTTGTCACATTTCACTGTTTGATGAACTCCGTAGCCATCTGCTGGCCGGCAGCATACAACTCGATTTGCGAATTTCTCGGCGCAAATTGGTATGCCCTCATCGCGTCAGTGATTCTGGCTGCTTTCATCATCGTCCACATTATCTATGCCTGTATCCTGACAATGCAGAACCGTCAGGCTCGCGGCTCACAGCGCTATGCCATAAGCAAGCGTCCCGCCGGCGTGGAATGGACTTCGCAGAACATGTTCGTGCTCGGCGTTGTTATTCTGGCTTTCCTTGTAGTGCACCTTATCCAGTTCTGGGCTCGCATGCAGCTTCAGGAAATTCGTGGCTGTGAAGAAGCTCTTCCTCCCGCTGCCGGTACACTGTTCCTGCAGGAAGCTTTCCAACTGGTATGGACTCCCATCGTCTATATCATCGGCTTCATTGCTCTGTGGCTTCACATGAATCACGGTTTCTGGTCGATGTTCCAGTCAGTGGGTTGGGATAGCACCGTATGGATTCCCCGTCTTAAGAAAATTGCTGTATGCTGGAGCTCAGTTGTTGTACTCCTCTTCATTGCCCAAGCTATCGTATTCACCGTTAAGGCTCATCAGGGTTACTACAAAACTGACCCCGCTCTGCGTGACCAATACAAGGAGATGGTAGCAGCTATGAAGGAGAAAGACTTTGGTCCTGATGCCGCACAGGTTCTGACACAGATTAAGAGCATGCCTTACGAAGTTCTTTCACAGCAGCTTCCCCAGGCCGTAGAGCAGATGAAAATGCAGAAGAATATGCCCGGCTTCGACCAGCAGCTTGAAGCAAATCCGGATATGGCCCGTCAGTTCAACATGAACTATGAAATCTTCAACAGCTTCGCCACTCTCTTTGAATATCTCGACGGTAATAATAACCAGACCGAGGTAGAGGTAGTAGAGGCTGTAGCCCCTGAAATGTCTAACACAAACAACTGATTAGCGATATGGATATCTCTAAAGAAACTGTCAAAATAATGCCGGTGGCCGACTCAAAGATCCCCGAAGGTCCTATCGCTGAGAAGTGGACCAACTACAAGGCCCACCAGAAGCTTGTTAACCCGGCCAACAAGCGTAAACTCGATATAATTGTGGTCGGCACGGGTCTTGCCGGTGCATCAGCAGCCTCATCACTTGCAGAGATGGGCTTCAATGTTCTTAATTTCTGCATTCAGGACAGCCCTCGCCGTGCTCACTCTATCGCCGCACAGGGTGGTATCAATGCTGCCAAGAACTATCAGAACGATGGTGACTCGGTTTACCGTCTGTTCTATGATACAGTTAAGGGTGGCGACTATCGTGCTCGTGAAGCCAATGTATATCGTCTTGCCGAAGTATCAAACGACATTATCGACCAGTGCGTAGCTCAGGGTGTACCTTTCGCCCGTGAATACGGTGGGCTGCTTGCTAACCGTTCATTCGGCGGTGCTCAGGTAAGCCGTACATTCTATGCTAAAGGTCAGACAGGTCAGCAGCTCCTCTTAGGTGCTTACTCATCGCTTAACCGTCAGATACAGCTCGGTAAAGTTAAGAGTTTCAACCGTTATGAAATGCACGATGTAGTGCTCATTAAAGATAAAGACGGTGTGGAACGTGCCCGTGGTATCATTGCCAAGAACCTTATCACCGGTAAATTCGAGCGTTTCGCCGCTCATGCTGTTGTTATAGCTACAGGCGGTTACGGTAATACTTACTTCCTGTCTACAAACGCAATGGGCTGTAACTGCTCGGCTGCTATGGCTTGCTTCCGCAAGGGTGCATACTTTGCCAACCCGGCATACGTACAGATTCACCCCACCTGTATTCCTGTGCACGGTGATAAGCAGTCAAAACTGACTCTTATGTCAGAGTCACTGCGTAACGACGGCCGTATATGGGTACCTAAAAATATTGAGGACGCCAAGAAACTCCAGCAGGGTAAAATCAAAGGTAGCGATATACCTGAACAGGACCGTGACTACTATCTGGAACGTCGCTATCCTGCTTTCGGTAATCTCGTACCCCGCGACGTGGCTTCGCGTGCCGCCAAAGAGCGTTGCGACGCCGGTTATGGTGTAAACAATACCGGTCTGGCTGTATTCCTTGACTTCTCTGAAGCTATCAACCGTCTCGGTATAGATCAGGTACGTCAGCGTTACGGTAACCTCTTCGATATGTATGAAGAGATTACCGACGTAAATCCGGGCGAACTCGCTAACGAGAAAGACGGTGTGAAGTACTATAACCCTATGATGATATTCCCCTCTATTCACTATACAATGGGTGGTATCTGGGTTGATTATGAACTTCAGACTTCAATCAAGGGTCTGTTTGCTATCGGCGAATGTAACTTCTCCGACCACGGTGCTAACCGTCTTGGTGCCTCAGCTCTGATGCAGGGTCTGGCTGATGGTTATTTCGTACTGCCCTACACTATCCAAAATTATCTGAGCGACCAGATTTCTGTACCTCGCTTTTCTACTGACCTGCCTGAATTCGAGGCAGCTGAGGCCAAGTGTCAGGCTGAAATGGATAAGCTGATGGCTATTAAGGGTAAACGCTCTGTAGACTCTATACATAAGGAGTTAGGCCACATTATGTGGGAATATGTAGGTATGGCTCGTGACGAAAAGGGTCTTAAGAAAGCTCTTACCGAACTCAAACGTCTCCGCAAGGTATTTGACACCGAACTCTTTATTCCTGGTTCGGCTGACGGTATGAATGTTGAGCTTGATAAGGCATTCCGTCTCAATGACTTCATCACTATGGGTGAGCTGATAGCTTACGACGCACTCAGCCGTAACGAAAGCTGCGGCGGTCACTTCCGTACAGAATATCAGACTGAAGAAGGTGAGGCCAAGCGTGACGATGCTAACTACTTCTATGTTTCATGCTGGGACTACGCCGGCAGCGACGAAAAAGCGCCCTCGCTCATCAAGGAACCTCTGCATTACGAGGCTATCAAGGTACAGACACGTAACTATAAGTCTTAAGTCATAGACCACAGGCTCAAAACAACAAAGATTCAATCATGGAAGAAAATATAATGAAAGTCAATCTCCGGGTATGGCGTCAGGCCAATCCCCGGACTGAGGGTGGTTTTGTGACTTACAACAATGTCGAGACCACTCCCGACACATCGTTCCTTGAGACTCTCGACATTCTCAACGAAACACTCGTCGAGAAAGGTGAGGAGCCCATCGTATTCGACCACGACTGCCGCGAAGGTATCTGCGGTATGTGCTCACTCTACATCAACGGACATCCCCACGGTCCTGCAACAGGTGCTACTACCTGTCAGCTCTATATGCGTCGTTTTGCTGACGGTGAGACCATTACTGTGGAACCTTGGCGTTCTACCGCCTTCCCGGTTATTAAAGACCTTATGGTAGACCGCTCCGCTTTTGATAAAATACAGCAGGCTGGTGGCTATGTATCATTCAATTGCGGCGGTGCTCAGGATGCTAACTGTATACCTATTCCTAAAGTTAACGCAGACGAAGCTATGGACTCTGCAAGCTGTATCGGTTGCGGTGCTTGTGTAGCTGCTTGCAAAAACGGTTCGGCTATGCTCTTCGTTTCGGCTAAGATCAGCCAGTTAGCTCTGCTGCCTCAGGGTGCGGTTGAGAAAGATCGTCGTGTCCGCGCTATGGTGGATAAGATGGACGAACTCGGTTTTGGCAACTGTACTAACACAGGTGCCTGCTCAGCCGAATGCCCCAAGAATATCAAGCTCTATAATATCGGCCGCATGAATCGTCAGTTCATAGCCGCTAAGTGTAAAGAATAATTACTTACCATATAGCTGATTGAGATTACAGCCCCATGACCATAAT
>CAMWKC010000116.1 GCA_947174735.1 uncultured Porphyromonadaceae bacterium | reverse complement strand
TTAATCGGTGGGCGATTACGGATTCGAACCGCAGACCCTCTGCTTGTAAGGCAGATGCTCTAAACCAGCTGAGCTAATCGCCCGATTGCGAGTGCAAAGTTAGAACCTTTTTTTTTATTGACCAAATTTTTTTCGCTATTTTTGTAAAAAAATTTAGCTCTCTTCTCTTTTTATATCTGTGTTTAGATGATATATCTTTGTGATTCAAATAATTGTTTCACTAAAAATTTTTTTAGAAAAATATGATTCAAGACATAAAAATAGCCGATTTCGACTATCCTTTACCTGATGAGCGCATTGCTACACATCCGCTATCACGCCGTGATTCCTGCCGTCTTCTTCTAAGTCGTCCTGACGGCCGCCTGTCACACCGGCGCTTCTCGGAACTTCCGAATCTTCTTCCACCCTCGCCTCTGATAGTATGCAATAATACTCGTGTAATTAATGCTCGCATGGCTTTTTATAAGTCGTCAGGGGCTCGTATCGAAGTTTTTCTTCTCGAACCTCTGGACCCATCGGATTATGTTCTGGCCTTTCAGTGTCGCCGTCGTTGTGTCTGGAAATGTATGATAGGAAATCTGAAACGCTGGAAAGAAGGTCAGCTTTTGATGAATCTAACAGTAGAAGGACGTGAATTTCAATTGTCGGCCAAACGTCTTGAAACTCTTGACGGTAATGCTCATGCAGTAGAATTTACATGGAATGACGATGAGGTGACTTTTGCTTCCGTGGTAGATGTAGCCGGACGTATACCGATACCTCCGTATTTGCGTCGTGAATCAGAGGACGCCGATACCGACGATTACCAGACAGTATATTCTGAAATCAAAGGCTCGGTGGCAGCCCCGACAGCCGGTTTGCATTTTACAGATGATGTTTTTGATTCTCTCCGTGGGCATAACGCTGATATACGGTATCTGACTCTGCATGTTGGTGCCGGTACTTTTCAGCCTGTTAAATCAGATACTATAGGCGGTCACCCTATGCATACTGAAACCTTTACTGTGGAACGATCACTTATTGAGGCTCTTTTAGATGCTATAACTTTACACCGTCCTGTCGTGGCTGTAGGTACAACGTCGGTACGTACACTTGAATCACTGCCTTATCTTGGTGCAGCTGTAATGAACGGTCGTGACGAGCTTAAGGTAAGTCAGTGGGAAGCTTATGATGGTACCTTTGCCGGATTTGATACGGTTACTTCTTTACAGGCCTTACTTACCTACATGGATAAAAGACAGCTCAATTCTCTTACAGCCTCGACAGCTATAATGATAGCTCCTGGTTTCAGATGGCGCCTTGTCGATGTTTTGGTGACTAATTTTCATCAGCCTCAGTCTACACTGCTTCTGCTTGTGTCGGCTTTTCTTGACCGTAATAGTTCATCGTCAGGTACCCAATGGCGTCATATATACAATGAGGCATTGAAAAATGATTATCGTTTTCTGTCGTATGGAGATGCCTGTCTGTTATTTCCTAAAACTGGATTATCATGAGTTATCGTCTCATAAAATATAATTCTGCTTCTGAGCCCCGGCTCGTGACGCTACCGTTGTCGAAGAGTATGGCAGCGCGTGTGCTGACAGTTAGTTTTCTTTCCGGCTCGTCGGTTAATATAAAGGAACTTCCTGATTGTGATGACTGTCGCAACCTTGAGAAGGCTTTGTCTATGCTTCGTGAGTCTCTTGATAAGCAAAGCGTAGACATTTCTAAAACTCCTGTAAAAATAAATATAGGTGCCGGTGCCGCACCTTTCAGATTTTTTCTGGCTCTTGTTGCCGTTACTTCCGGTGCGGTGGTAGAGATTGAGACTGATGAACAGTTGAAACGTCGTCCGTTAGCTCCGCTTATTAATGCTTTATGTTCGCTGGGTGCAGATATAGAGTACCGTGATGAGGAGGGTTATCCTCCATTGGTAGTGAAGGGGTGCAAGCTTGATGGTGGCACTGTGGAAATAGATAGGTCTATAAGCTCACAGTTTATTTCAGCTCTTATGATGATAGCACCTATGTGCCGTCATGGATTAGTAATAAAACTTATCGGAGGTGTGGCGGTATCTTTACCTTATATAGAGATGACGGCTCAGATTATGCGCTGTTTTGGGGTTGACCCTGTAATAACTTCTGACAGTATAGAGGTGAAGTCCGGTGAGTATAAGGTTCCGGAAGCCTTTGTTATAGAACCGGATTGGAGTGCCGCTTCTTATTTTTACGAACGGGCTTTACTTGGTGCTCCGTCTCCTGTTTATCTGAAAGCCCTGACTCATCCATGTCATTCGATGCAGGGTGATGCTATGTGTTGCGCTCTTTATAAATACTTGGGTGTGGATACAGTATGGAATTCTGACGGTACAGTGACCTTGAAAGGTGATACAGTTAAGATAAAAGCTTTGCGTGATGCCGGTGTCACAGTTGAACTTGACTTTAGCAATATGCCTGACCTTGTACCTTCGTTGGCTGTGGCACTTTGTGGTGCACGTCTGCCGTTCCGTTTCACCGGGGTTGCTCACCTTCGTCATAAGGAGTGTGACCGTCTCTTCGCCTTGGCTGAAGAACTTGGTAAAATGGGCTATCTCGTCGAAGTTACTGCCGACAGTCTGAGTTGGAGAGGACGTCGCTGTCCTACGGCTGATAATGAGCCTGTCGAAGTGTACGGAGACCATCGTATGGCTATGGCTTTCGTGCCTATGGCCTGTGTAATGCCGTGGGTGAATATAAACTCACCTGAGGTCGTGGGCAAGTCATTTGCTGATTTCTGGAAGCAGATAGAGGCGACTGGACTTAATACAACTGTCGGGTTATGAAAGGTGCTTTGGTTATTTTAGCTGTACTTGTGGTCATAGGTGTGCTTATATGGTTCTTTGACCGTAAGGGACGTGTTCAGGTACAGCAGCGACGTGAAGTTGCGAACAGTTTGAATGAACAGAATACTCTCGGACAGTCGGAAAGTGATAGTTCTTCAGAACAAGTTGATGGTGAATGTTGTGGACGTCATGCCGTGTGCGAAAAAACTTCACTTTCTCCACTGACTGATGAGGCTATATATTATGATGACCATGAGCTCGATCGTTTTATAGGACGCGAGGCAGAAGCCTATTCTGACGATGAAACCGAGGAGTTCCGTGATATTTTAATGTCGCTTCTTCCTGACGATGTGGCCGGTTGGTCACGTAGCTTACAGGTACGTGGAATATCTTTACCTATAGATGTACGTGATGAGGTATTGATGATAGTAGGAGAGTTGAGAAATAAACCGTGAATTAAGTACAGACAAGTAAGATATGGAATTACTGGCATATCCTTTTTTTCGTAATGCTCTTCTCGGTGTGGTACTGATTTCAGTAGCTTCTGCTCTGATTGGTACCTATATAGTTACACGGCGTATGGTTTTTATCTCTGGTGGTCTTACCCATGCTTGTTTCGGTGGACTTGGTTTAGGCTATTTCATGGGTTGGCCCCCTATGGCTACAGCGGCTGTGTTTGCTGTGGGTAGTGCCCTGGGAGTTGAATGGCTTTCACGTCGCCGTGTGCGTGAGGATTCAGCTATCGCTGTAGTTTGGGCACTGGGTATGGCGCTCGGTATATTGTTTGTGTTTATGTCATCTGGCTATGTGCCTGAATTGAATGCTTTTCTGTTTGGCAACGTGCTGACTATAACTTCGGCAGACCTGTGGCTATTCGCAAGTTTCACAGGATTACTTGCTCTGTTTTACATATGTTTTTATCGTGTAGTTGTATCCGTAAGTTTTGATGAGAATTTTGCACGGGTGCTGAGATTACCTGTACGGACTGTAAATATTATAATGACAGTGTTTGTGGCTGTCGCTATAGTACTGACCATACGTATGATAGGTATAATGCTGCTCATGTCGCTCCTTTCTTTACCACAGATGACAGCCGAGACATTCACCAGGCGTTACATGCCTATGCTTATGTGGTCGGCCGTCATCTCGCTGACCGGTGGTGTAACCGGTCTTGTAGTTTCTTATTATATTTCAGTGCCTGCTTCAGCAGCCGTAGTATTAGTACTTGTGGCTATCTATGGCATAGGTCTCATTGTAGCCAGATGCCTTCGATTGCGGCATAGGTCTGTTGTGAGGCGGTTGCAGGAATAATCAGGTCTATAAAGTCAATGTCAGTTATGTCGGGGTTGCCATATTCGGTTGGTTTCACTTCTCGTTTTAGAAAATCCGGATAAGCAGCCGGTATAAGCAGAGTGGGTTCGGGTAGCATGTCTGTAATGTTAACTGCAAATGTGTTGTCAGTGTTTTGTGTGGTAAGTAGGGCTGTATAACTGCGTCCGCTCTTATCGGTAAATCCTATTTTGCTACCGGACGGTAGTTGTGCGGCTTTTACTATTATTTGTTTCTTGTCTTTGAGATAGGGAGTGCTACCCGGTAGATTTCCCGCATATTGACGTATTACAGCTACACCGTCTTTGTCGGGAGTAGCTGTGAATATCCACAATGGAGCTCCTGTGGGACTGTTGCGTTCCTGACGTAACCATGAATTATATCCTGTAGGTAATAATGAGGCTTCCGGATGACTATGGTCATTGAGAAGTACTATTGGAGTATCGGGCTTTAAAGTCGGTACGGTGTACCATTGCTCGGCAGTATAATCCCATGATAAAGGGTCACCTTCGGCTTTTGCAGGCCATGTGATTGTCTCGTTAGGTCCGTAGATACTGATAGCATAGCTTATTTCCGGAGTAAGTGTTTGGGCTGCCGGTAAGATAGCTGTATATGTATTGTCTCCTTTACGTTGCATTTTTACCGTAGGGTTATCCTTACGCCAGAACGATACTGTAGAAGGAAACAGAATTACAGAATCCGGTTGTGTAGGTCCGTATACGTTGACTTCGATTTCTAAATCTTTACCTTGCGCCGTATATGGAACGGGGGTATGGGTAATTACGTGTCCGGATGTTAATGTAGCTTCAGGAGCATCGAAGCGGTATAGACGCTCATTATCTTGTGTTTTAGAAAATGCTTTCAGATTGATTGGTTCTGTACTAAGGAGATAAACTCCTGGTTGAACTTGCATTGAATGGCCTTGTCCGTCAGGTACTGAGATGCCTTGTTCTTCCCTGTTGCCATCGATACGTGTGTAGATAAAGCCATTGTGTAATTCCGGTATATCTATAGTGATAGGATGTGAAGCATATATTATTTCACCGACACGGCGTTTGAGGCTTGGTTTTGCAAACGGGTCCGCTGTAAGCACTATATCAGGCCATACTTCAAGACGCCAGACACCGTCTTGTGAGGTACGATCGAGGAAATAAGCTCCTGTCCCTTCATAGCTGATTATGGGCGATGATCCGTGACCGGCTATATGTTGTAGTCTGTCAGGGGCTACTGGCGATGTGGTTGTAGTATTGGTATGATAAAACCGTTCTGGTGTGTTGAGCTCACTCAGATCCTGACGATAGCTGACACGTACATTGGCGAATATTGTATCGTTTGGAAATGTGCCATAGTCTTTGCCTCGTTCTACATTGCGGGCTGTCTCGGCTGCTATCATCATACTCAGAGCTTTAGCCGGCGTGTATGCTAAGTTTAGATAGTGTGTCTGATATTCAGTGTTGTAGCCGGCCAGATCGGTAGGGTCGTAAGCAAACTGTGTTATCCACTGAAAACCTTCTTTACGTAGTGTGCGCACCATAGCCGGATACATATAAGAATACAGTACGTCGCCGGGATCACATTCGTACACTGTTCTTGCCATTCTGTTATATCCCGGAATTGAGTCTTTCCAAGGTATATTATATTCCGCTATGTAAGGGAGAAAATTTCCTTTGCGCTCGTGTCCTGCTACAAGTCCTGTTGGATACCACTGGTAGGTAGTGCCATCTATATTAGCGTCATAATATGCCGGTGTAAGATTGCGGTTATGACTCACATTATATAGTATAGGTTTGTCAAATCCTTTATTGCGTATAGCTGAAGCCATGCGATTAATGTAGTCGGTGACTTCGGCCGATGTACCCGAATGACATGGCTCATTATTGATTTCCATGGCGATGATAGCATTGTCGGCAGCATACGAACGCCCGGTATATGGATTAACATGAGAGGTCAGTTGCTCCAGATAATTCTGCTGGGCCTGTTGGGCTATAGGATTCTCGTGTATCTGGCATTTATCAAAGTCGTAGGTAAAAGACCCGGTGTCAATATTACGTTCAGGATAGCCGTTGCCGAAGTTTGTCTGAGCTGTAAGAATAATATCAATACCTTCTTTCTCTAATTGGTATATAAGATAATCAAGCAGATCAAGATGTTCATTTTCGAGTAGGTTACCTTCGGCATCCGTTATTTCGGCTTCCCATAGATGTAGGCGGAAGGCATTAAGACCCAGTCTGTTCATCTGTCTTACGTCACGTGATATAGCTTCCTTACGGTCTTTTTGCATATAGCCGAGAGCACGGTAAGCATGAGCAAAAGGCACAGTATAGTTAGTGCCAAAGTAGCTGACTTCGGCATTAGTATCCGAACGGCGCATTATACCTTGGTCATCGACATAAATTTTGTAACTCTGGCGATCTTGCGGTATTTGATTACTATTTGGGATGATGATTGGGGGTAGCGTCCCGGTAAGAAGGTAAAGTATAAGTAAATTTGAAGTCATAAGGGAATGGGATTTTAATCACAAATTTAATATTTCTCTGTCGTATATACCTATTTTAGCCTATATTTGGGATAGAAAAAAGAAAGAGTGTAAAGTGTACACTAATGCTTTTACAAATAGAAACAGTTTTTAACATTTATT
>CAMWKC010000115.1 GCA_947174735.1 uncultured Porphyromonadaceae bacterium | reverse complement strand
CTCATAAATACGGTACAGTCAGCCTTATGAAATGGGTATTTCTTTTCACCTCAATACTGGCTTTACCACTAATATTCACTATTCCCACTGATATGCCCATTTTCACTCACGGTAAGGCTTTGCCATGGCTTCTGCTCGGATTTATCATTCTTTTCCCGACTGTATATTGCTACATGGTTACTCCGCCAGCCATACGTCTTGTCGGCAGCGAAGTACTCGCATTCTATCAGTATCTTGTTCCTGTCATTACCACAGTGGTAGCCATTGCCGTGAAGATGGACTCTTTCCATTGGTATCAGCCTGTCTCATTTGTGATTATAGTAGGAGGTGTAATTCTTGTCAATTATGCCAAGGCCCGCAGTGCAAAACATTGAATTTTTAATCTTCTGATAAAATCCTATTCCGATTGATTGAAAAGAACTGATGGACTGTCATCAGAGTAGCCAGTAATCTTAAATTTATCTGATATGCCGAAAAATAAATCTGACAAAGACACTGAGCCAAACGCAACGAATCCCACTTTCAACGAAAATGACTCAGAGACATTTGATGTAAATGACCTGGAGGCTTTCACTCTCTTCGATCCCTCCAAGAACGATAAGGCTGTTATCCCTGAAGAACCGGGTAATTATGCTATTCTTCTACGCCACGGAAGCAAATTGCCCGACATTGATGTGCCGTATATTCCGTGTATCATCAACTACGCCGGAGAGCCATACGAACTGATTTACGTCGGCAGAAGCCAGGACTCGCTTCGCAACAGGGAATATGACAAATATTTTACCCGCAATAATTCCGGACAGTCTACATTCCGGAAATCAGTTGGTGCAATGATGGATTTGACACAGACCTACCGCAGCCAAGGAGAAATAGGGAAGAAAAATTTCAAGACAAAATTCATTGCCGAAGACGAATCTAAGCTAACTGAATGGATAAAGAACAATACCCTCTTTCTATTCAAACCCTTCCCTAATCCCAAACGCATAAAAACTGCTATGATACAGGTCTTAGACCCTGTGTTAAACCTCGAAGAGTATCCAAAACACTCTTTTAATATCCCTTTCCGTAAAGCACTCAAGAAAATACGTAAAGCTAATAATCTCTCCCCTACTCCCTAATTCAACTACCAAATAGCTTGATTTTAGGATACCCCCTATAAGATATATCTTATGTTAATTTTGTGATGTTGAAATAAAAAATTAAAACAGATAATGAACAGACCTTATATTATATGCCACATGGTGGAATCCATTGACGGTAGAATAGACTGCTCTATGGTGGAGCACATCAGCGGTGATGAATATTATACTACTCTTGAGGCTCTTGACTGTCCGGCTTCGATAGAAGGACGAGTGACGATGGAGCATTATTATGCCCTTCCCGGAAAATTCGAAGAGCTGGATAGAACAGTCATTGGAAAGGAATGTTTTTTCAGAGCGACAGAAAGAACAGATTTTCATATATGTCCCGAAACCAAAGGCACTTTGTTATGGGAATCAAATATATTTGAGGACGGGCGGCCTCTTTTAGTAATCACAAGTGAAAGAACAACCTGCGAATATCTTGACTATCTGAAAGAGTACGGAATTTCCTACATAGTGACCGGTAAAGAGAAAATTGACCTGAAACATGCAATGGCAATTCTGCATGACGAATTTAAAGTAGATCGTCTTGCTGTTCTTGGAGGAGGATTAATAAACGGCGGTTTTCTTGAAGCAGGTCTGATAGATGAGATTAGTCTGCTTCTTGCACCCGGAATTGACGGGCGAGACGGATGGAGAGCGATGTTTGATGGAATTGCCAATCAGGACAAGCTTCCGACAAAACTGAAGCTAACTGCTCTGGAACGTCTTGAGAATGATGTCGTATGGCTGAGATATAATGTACTTGGCTAATCAGCGCTAACAGTACAGGCTCTATAAACAGTATGAGTAATCTTGAATCCGAGGAAGGTCCGGTTTATAGAGGTAATTTCAGTCTTCCTGAAGTTGCGGAAACTTGGACTATCGCTCAAAACATTCCGCTTGGCAAATGGGTATATTTCAATCATGGAGGCCGAGATGAAGACATTTTCTTTAGTTTCGACCCGGAAATATCTTCTGATGAAATCGAATCCAACAATTATATTGAAAGAGACGCTACCCTGGTATCTCCGCCTGTTAAACTTAAAGCAGGTACGAAGTACCAGTTGAGCTATGAGATACGATTGTTCGGTACGAAGTTTCCTGCCGAAACAAGATTAATGATGTGGAAGTCGAACGGTAATAGTACTATAACTTCAGAAAATAAAGCTAAGACACTTGAACATTGCATCTGGCCACTTGATAATTTCCAATGGCCGGTAAGCAGTGTGAAATTTTCAGTTAAGCAAACGGCTGCCTATCATTTTGCATTAAGAATATGCAATGCTGTACCCATGCAATTTCACTGGTTATCCATATTTGAGGATAACCAGTGAAGTTGGAAAAGCTATTTTTCATTCAGACCGTGTTATAAGTCGTAATGTTCAAGACGGGGAGGACGCGGAGTTAAGTCATAATAGTCTATGCTTTTTACCTCAAGTCGGCAATAGACCATTGCGTCATAACTTGGATATAAGTCGGATAGAATGGAATTAGTGTCATAAATCTCTTTCTGAATCTCTACCGGCACATCAAATGACACATCTCCTGACATTCTTACGGAGATGTTTGCTTTCATACCTAATATCTCAATAGCCGGATTAGCTAAAAGCTGTTTGTACACCTGCTTTTTAGGTGAGGTTGCGAAATAAAGATTATGGTCCTTTATCAGCATAACCTGAAAGACGCGAATATTGGGGCGGTTGTTTTCAACCGTCCCAAATGCTACGTCTTTGTTTTCTCTTAAGAAATCAAAGGCTTTTTCCATAATATCAGTAAGCTACTGTGAAACGTTCCTTGTGATGTTTCTCATTCTCAAGTTCGTCAATCATAGCCATGGCATAATCTTCCACCGAGATAAAGCTATCGCCTTTTTCGTCAACGAGAAGGTCGTCTTTGCCAACACGGTATTTGCCTGTGCGTGTTCCCGCCTGAAGATTACCGAGATTGGCGGCAGGAGAAAGGAATACCCAGTCAATATCATTTTCTTTGGTAAGGGTGTCGAGATAGAATTTACCAAGTGACTTTACTCCCGGCAACCATGCTTCGGGAAGAGTACCGGTATCAACCAGACGAAGTCCCGGCTTAACAAACAGTGTTCCCGCACCGCCTACTATAAGCAGACGCGGCACACCTGACTTCTTTGCACCTTCAAGGATTTTGGGGTAGTTCTCCAGTGTTTCTTCATAAATGTTGGGATTTGCCCAACCGGGATTATAAGCACTGATTATTGCATCTTTACCTTTAGCATATTTCTCGATTATCTCGGGGTCAGTAATGTCACCTTCCACAACTGTAAGGTTGGAGTTATCAATATCCTTAAGTTTGTCAGCGTTACGGACGATTGCAGTTACTTTCTCACCTCTGTCGAGAGCCTCTTTGAGCAGTGCACGACCTACATAACCGGTAGCTCCCAATAAAACTATATCTTTCATATCTGTGTTGTTTTGAGTAATAATAACTTTTTGTTACCTTTGTAAGTATAACATAAATTCCTCAGATTCGGTTTACCTAAAAAATTGGTGAAGGTCAGTAACATAGATGTTACTTTTATTTGAAATCAATCTTTTGGAAACCAAAAATTTTTTGAAAAAAATGCACCGTACCACCCTTGTAGATGCCTACGACCCCAAATGCCCTATCCGTAATATCCTTTCCCGCTTCTCTGATAAGTGGGGAATGTTAGTGATTTACTATCTAACCTTGAAATCAAAAACGCGATTTAACGAGCTACGTAAAAATATGCCGGATATTTCGGCCCGGATGTTAAGTGCTACTCTGAGTACACTTGTTACTGACGGTCTTGTAAGCAGAGAACAGCATAACACCGTCCCTCCGACAGTAGAATACTCACTGACCGAGATAGGAAAATCTTTGGTTCCCTATCTTGAAAGTCTGATAGAATGGGCAAAAGAAAATGGAGACCGAATAATGGCACATAGACTGAATTCAGACGAATAACAATTGTATCTTGATTATTAATTCCAAATCTGTAGAAATTGATTAATTTTAATTATGGAAACTATTTATATTGAAACTGAAAGACTAATTTTACGATCTTGGAAGAATGAGGATAGAGCATTTTTTGCTGAAATGAATAGAAACGAACACGTAATGAAATATTTTCCAAAGCTGCTGTCTACCGAAGAGTCTGATAGTTTTGTGAATCGTATAATAGCCGAATTTGAGAAATTCGGTTATGGTCTTTACGCTGTCGAAACTAAAGATACCGGAGATTTTATTGGGTATGTCGGATTTCATCGTTTCAACTTTGAAGCGCCGTTTTCTCCTAACTGGGAAATAGGCTGGAGAATTTCAGATAGATTCTGGCATAAAGGATATGCAACAGAGGCAGCTCAGGCCTGTATTAAATATGCACAGGAAAATAAGCTTTTTGACAGACTTTTTTCTTTTACTGCAATCCAAAACATACCCTCCGAAAATGTCATGAAAAGAATTGGCATGACACATATATGTTCTTTCATGCATCCGGCATTACCCGATGAACATTTGCTAAAACAACATCAGTTATACTCCATCAAATTATAAATTTCTTTTTTCAAGATAGAATCATTCAATATTATTTGTCTATATAGATGTAAGACAAGTTAAACCGAAAAATACAACACAGAAATGATAGATAAAAATGATATAGCACGATTCATAGATGCGCAGGATTCTAATTGGGACGGCTACGCTACTGCGCTAAGCGAAATAAAAGCCGGTAGAAAGGTAAGTCATTGGATATGGTATATATTTCCTCAGCTTCGTGGTCTCGGCCACAGCAGAATGTCTCATTACTATGGTATTGCTGACCGTCAGGAAGCAGAAGACTACCTCAACCATCCTGTACTCGGTACAAGACTTCGTGAGATTTCAGAAGCCCTTCTGACACATACCGATAAATCTGCCGAATCAATACTCGGAGGTATCGACGCTCTGAAAGTAAAATCCTGCATGACACTGTTCGACTGTATTTCTCCTGACGACATATTCTCAGAGGTACTTGATTCTTTTTATAACGGAGAACGTGATGATAATTCTCTGATATAAAAGAAGAGCCTGACAATACAAGCGTATGTCATCGACTATTACGCAATTCCAAAGGAGTCATACCGAAATAACGTTTCACTGTCTTTGAGAAGAAAGAGAAATTCATAAACAGTGTCCTTGAAGCGACCTCCTTTACAGATAGATCAGTACCTATAAGATACCTTCGCACGTCGTTCATTACATATTCAACTATCCATTCTCTTGCACTCTTACCGCTTACAGTCTTACATAAGGCGGCAAGATAGCGAGGAGAAATGGATAGTTTATCTGCGTAGTATGCTACCTCATGAGATTTCATAGGTGTACTGACAAGTAGATTTATAAACCGGCGATATAGAGCCTGAGGACGTGTTTCTGACTTGTCAGAAGGTATTAATTCAACATCCTTTAGTACAAGGTTAAATATGTCGGCTAAAAATGCTTTACCTATCATTTCTGCTGTCTCATCTGATTTTGACAAAGTATTAAGAGCCGTTTTTACAGTCAAAATAGCACAGTAAGACTTTATCAGACTCCATAAATCAGTTGAAATCTTATGTACCGGAGTTTCTTTTAATACATTAAGACAATGATGAAGATGCGTTGGCTCTACCAATCCGTCCAATAAATCTATTGAGGCAAAAATTAACAAGCCGTCGAAATCACTACTGAATTTCACATTTTCATAAAAATCATTCGGATTAGCAATAAGAATGTCTTGACAACCAAGCACAAAAACCTTGTTATTGAGACATATCTCATACCTTCCTTTCTCCACAATACAGAAACCCAGAGTATCAAGACGCATCATACCTTCATCTGTATCTTCACCTTTACCCGGATACACATAAAGATCTTTGGAAAAGCGACAACCTCCAGTATAGTCTGATACTAATATGTCAATGTTTATAGTTTTCATATCGGATTATGAATTTTAGAACCTACTTGTAGCAAATCAGAACATCTATTGTTCAAACAGTCACTTAAATCGAGTTGTTCTGATAGTATATGAAAAAGTTTAGAATATTTATCAACATCAGTCTGACACTGGCGATACTAAGTGTGTCATCATTTACCTGCCTTAGCCAGATTAATGCAAATGAAACTAATAATCCAGAAAACATGAAAAATATTCAAGCATCCTCAGTACCAGTGATCTCTCCTGACTGTCAGCATGTAAAAGTGCCTCGTGGCAATTTCAATCTTGCCGCCAACATTTATCTTCCGATTGATTTCGCTGATGGAAAAACTTATCCGGCGATTATTGTTTCTCACCCCGGCGGAGGAGTAAAGGAACAGACTGCCGGAACTTATGCCCGCAGACTTGCCGAAGCAGGATTTGTGACCATTGCTTTCGATGCAGCATATCAAGGCGAAAGCGGAGGTGAACCACGTGGTATTGACAGTCCTTTCAACCGTGTAGATGACATCAGTTATGTAATCAACTATCTCGATACTCTGCCCTACGTCGATTCATCTAAAATCGGTGCATTGGGAATTTGTGCCGGCGGGAGCGCAACTATAGCAGCCGCTTCCACCGAAAAGAGAATCAAGGCAGCGGCCGGAGTGAGCACTTTTGACGTCGGAGCTGCCAACCGGGCTGTCGGACAGGACGCAGTCCTCGAGA
>CAMWKC010000114.1 GCA_947174735.1 uncultured Porphyromonadaceae bacterium | reverse complement strand
AAGCTTTGTTCGGTTAAGAGAATAGGTACATTCTTTGAGGTTTCTATTTTATTCTGCTAATATTACATCTTGAACCATGTATTGGCTTTTAGCAGATTCTCTCCGGGCCAGTTGACAAAAGAATTATAGCTTGTGAGTGTGCTTATAGAATTGAAAGTGTTTGTGGTTGCAAGTTGTATGAGTTCCCCATCCTTATTAATAATGGGGTTACAAAGTACACCCAACATGGCATCAGAGCTACTACTGAAGCCATAACCCCTGCCTTCAATAACTGCCGGACAAGGATAGAAATCCAGTCCTAATTGTTCTAAAACCTCGTTACTTCCTACCCAATAGTCATCTGTAGCAGGCCAGTATCCGGCTTCATTACAGTTACTCATGACATTTATATCCCTTCCGTTATAGATGGTACTTACATAAAGTGCCGGATAATCTAAGAACTCTTCTTGGGCAGGTAAAGTAACAGGATTGTAAAAATGAGCATAATCTGAGGCAGCGTTTGTATACACTCCTCCACGTGCGGGGATAACAGGTATTGAAGAATAATATATTCCTTTGTTATCTTCATTGCCTACCAGTTCCCTGTATTGTACCAGCGCTATAGCTGTAAGACCCGGATTAACAAGTACATCGCCTGTGCTCTCATTATCGAACGACCAACCGTCATCGAACGTGCCCCTATCCATAAGTCCCGATGACCAGTCTATTAGGGTTTTACCTACAAAGACATACACTGTGTGTATTCCGAAAGCCAGATTACCTTCTTCAAGAATCTCACCGCTGTCAAAATTCTCCAGAGCCGTCAGGCCACGTGAGCCATCAGGCAGAGTAGACTCGAACTTAACCATCTCAGTACACTTGGAGAAATCAAGTACATAATCTCTATCTTCATTTAGAATTACATTTTCATCACCGTACATACAGTAATAATAAGGTGCCTCATTAGAAGTGCCCCAGAAGAGAAAGTCATATTCTCCTGAAGGAATAGCCTCCGGTCCCCAGTTGTTTCCATCAGCGTAGTATTCACAGATACCGGTATTCTTATCAATAGCTACCGCTAATTTTAAAGAATACCCTTCATCGTCGGCCATTGAGAAATCAACGTTTACCATCTTTGCAGGGGCCTGTCTTACTCCTTTTTGCAGAAACGGTGTGTCATGACGTCGGTCCTTAAATATGTTACCGGACTCGCGCATAACACGGTCCATACGTGCATGAGCAGCCTCCTTAGCGCCTGGGCCTATAACAGCAGTTGCGTTCAGAGTTATACCTGCGGTCATCAATGCAGTGATGAAAATGTGTTTCATAAAAGCAATATTTATTTATGAGTTGTTAAACTTTGCAATGAATTAATCTGCCGCAAATTTATAAAAACCGTATCTTTCTGTTGCGCGAAAATAGAGTTATATGGCGCGATTTTACCTGTAGAATACCATAATCGCGCATATAAATATCATAATCGCGCACTTTCACGCGGTGTAAGGTCTGCTAATTTTGGAGAATGTAAGAGATTGGTTATTTTTGTACTCAGTGTAATCTTTTCCGCTTCAGGTGTATGATTATTGAATTGTTATGTAAAACTGTTCCTTCCGTTTCTGATATATCCAGAAGACTTATCCTTATCTTACTGCTGACGGTCTTTTCGGCGGCAGTGACCTGTGCTGTACAGAGGTTGCCGGAACTGGCTTCCCGGTCACCACAGGAACTTTTCAATAAAGCTAAAGATTATCTGGAAAACAGACATGCACCAGACAGCGCTTTGCTGTGTCTGACAGCACTGACATCGCTGTCTGAAGTTAGTGAGAATCATAATGTGTCACCTGAGATGTGTATTATAGCTTATAATGTACGTGGTGCGTTATATGCTTCTGTGTATGGCAACTATTCTGAAGCAGCCGTAAATTTGCTGAAAGGACTTGACCTTGCACAACGTTATGGAGAGAAAAAATGGCAGCCTCGTATAGAATATAATATTTCAGCTATGGAATATGAACAAGGTCGGCTTATGGGGAATGACAGTATCGCCGATATTGCACTCGGACGGTTTTCTAAAATACTTGACCAACTTACATGTAGTAAAGATAGAGATCTTATAGTACCTTTACTGCTGAGTGTAGCTGAAATCGGCGTACGCGAGAATAAAATCAGAGAAACAAGAGAGATTTTTGCTGCTATTTCTCTACGTGACACTCTTTCTCAGCCTCTCCAGCAGCTTGAACAGACAATAGATTACTATGATAAGGGCCAGTCACAGGACGCTTTGGAAAGTCTGGAGAAAGCTATAAGTTGCCTTAAAGACAGTAACAGTGTTATGCAATCAGGTTGTAATAATATGTTCTATCTTATAAAAGCTCATCTTTTACTGCAATTGGGATATGAAGATAAAGCTATAGAAATGTATGATAGAGTTGTTAACAGATGTAGAGAGGAAGAAGATATGTTTGCTGTTTTTGAAATATATCATCATCTCCGTAAGTATTTTGAGAAAAGCGGTGACAAAGCCCGTACTGTAGATTATAGACTTAAGGAATACGAAGCCAAAGATCAGCTTATTAACCGTAGTGGTACGTTATCTCTTGAAGGTTCGAAAGCCCTTTACAGTGAAGAGAAACTAAGACACGAGATTGTTATTCAATCGGCACGTACACGTACTTATAAGACTGTGTTTTGGATTTCGTTAATTTTTCTTATTGTACTTTCTGTTTTGCTGTTCTTGCTTTACCGGAAGTTCCGTCAGCTAAATGAAAGCAGAAATATAATAGTACGTAACGATATAGAGTATTTCAGACCGGAAGTAAAATCATCTTCATCGGATGTCGAAATAATGACAGAGCCGGACATAACCTCAGCCTTGTTTGACCGTATAACCACCGTTGTAAGAGAATCGGAAGAAATATATGATGAAGAATTCAATACCGGACGTCTCGCTGAACTGGTAGGAGAAAAAACAGGAGCCGTCTCATCTGCCATAACAGCCGTAACGGGCGAAACTACAAGCCAGTTCCTTGCCCGTACACGCATACGTGAGGCTTGCCGCAGGATAAATGACCGTGTTAATTACGGTGATTATACCATAGAAGCCATAGGGCAGAGTGTAGGTTACCGTTCACGCTCACATTTCGGTGCCGTGTTTAAAAAGATTGTCGGTATGACCCCCTCGGAATATATTGCTAAAGTACGTGAAAAGTAATATCAGTAAATATGATACTTATTCATTGCAGGCATAAGCAAAGGTATGAGGCGGAAGACACGTGACTTATGTAGAGACATTTTTAAGTTATATTACTATACTTCCTTTTTTCAGCGGAGTTTGCGTTGTAGCTCGTCAAGGTCGGCGGCACGGTCTGTAAGTTCACCTTTGCTATTGTATATGAAGAAGGCAGGCAGCTGGCTGACGTTATATTCCATGAGACTGCGACTTTGCAGACCGGCAGGCTCGAATACGGTTGTCCACGGAAGATTACGGGCAGCTTCGCGCCATGCGTATTGGTCAGCATCTACCGACACCTGATAGATATTAAGTCCGCCACGGTTGTGAAGATTACGTAGGCGGGCGTTGATAGCCGGTGACTCTGGTTCGTTCATAAGTGAGAATACAAGCACTGTGGGGCGTCCCTGTCGGGCCACTGAACTAAGCGAGACGTTGTTGCCGTCTTCGTCAGGCAGTTCCATATCGATGAGGACAACTTCGGTGCCTTCGAGCACCTGCTGTTTGCCTGTGGCGACATTATGACGGCGCATGGCGTCAAGTGTTGTCTGTTCAAGTAGGGCGGTATGTGGGTCATCTGGGCGGAAATGTCTGAAAGAAGTAGCTACGGCCGCGTAATATTTGTAATCATCTACCGGATCAAACAGAAAACGATTGCCCAAAGTCTTGGTAAGTACATAATAACTTACTATGGAGCCGTTACCTTCACGCAGATAATCCATATAAACACGGCGTTTGAAAGCAGCCAACGAATCAGGTGACACGTTAGCCGGCAATGCTATAAGATCTTTCTCAAAACGCTCCATGCGTTCGGCCTGCGGAGTGCCTGAAAGCGTGAATCCGGTGTCGAAGGTATTTAAAGATGTATTGACAGTTATTGTCTCTGTCGAATCGACAGGCAGATAAACATAGCGTCCGTCAAGGTCAAGACGGAAAATCTCCGGTGAACCGGGTGCCGGACGTGACAGTGAGAAACGGCCTGAACCGTTGGTGCGGGTAGAGTCAATGACCACCCAGCGTCCGTGAAAGTCTGACTTCTCAAGCAGCACCGACATATTGTCGGCTCCCTCAATATCACCCTTGATTGTGAATGATGGCTCGGAACAGGATACCATACCGGCAAGCAGTATAGTTCCTAAAGAATATGAAAGTATACGTAAAACTGACTTCATGATGCGTGGTTGAGATGAATAAAAATATGCGCGGACGCAAAAAAAACTACATTCACATGGTCTTTGGCACGTGAAATGCAGCTGCAAAGATACTAACTATCTCAGATAAATGTAGTAACTTTGCATAAATTTTTACGGACCGCGGTGTGTGGCCCTCAGGTCACAGCAGACTGCGGACCCGGCAATCCGCGAAGAAATACAATAACGAACTTTTATGCTACACCCAATCAAGAAGACCATTGAGCTGGGCGACGGCCGTGTCATCACTATAGAGACCGGCAAACTCGCCAAGCAGGCCGATGGCGCGGTAGAGGTGCGTATGGGTAACACCATGCTCCTCGCCACAGTATGCTCGGCTCAGGAGGCCGGCGAGGGCGTCGACTTTATGCCCCTCACAGTCGAGTACAAAGAGAAATATGCCTCTATCGGCCGCTATCCCGGTGGCTTCCTTAAGCGCGAAGGCCGCGCCAGCGATTACGAAATTCTGACCTCACGTCTGGTAGACCGCGTGCTTCGTCCGCTCTTCCCCGACAACTATCACGCCGAGACTTTTGTAAACGTCACTCTTTATTCGGCTGACGAGAATGATGCTCCCGACGCTCTTGCAGGTATTGCTGCTTCGGCTGCTCTTGCTGTGAGCGATGTTCCTTTCAATGGCCCTATTTCCGAGGTACGTGTTGCACGTGTCGACGGTGAATGGGTCATCAATCCTACATTCGATCAGATAGAACGTGCCGACATCGAGCTGATGGTAGGTGCTACGTATGACAATATCATGATGGTCGAAGGTGAAATGAACGAGGTCAGCGAAGCTGAGTTACTGGAGGCCCTCAAAGTTGCTCACGAGGCTATAAAGAAACAGTGTCTGGCCCAGATTGAGCTTATGAAGGAAGCCGGTAAGGAGACTAAGCGTGAGTATTGCCATGAAATTAATGACGACGAGCTTCGTGCTGATGTGGCCGCTAAGTGCTATGATAAGGCGTATGCTATAGCGCGTGCCGGGAATGCCGATAAGCATTGGCGTAATGACAGCTTCAAGGCTATACGTGATGAGTATATTGAGGCTTTGCCTCCTATGACCGAGGAACAGCTTGAGAAATATACCGAGGAGCAGCGCATAGAAATGGTAAAGCGCTATTATCATGATGTTGAAAAGGAGGCTATGCGCCGTTGTGTGCTTGACGAAGGTATACGTCTTGACGGCCGTAAGACTACTGATATACGTCCTATATGGTGTGAGGTTAACTACCTGCCCGGTCCTCACGGAGCCGCTATATTTACCCGTGGTGAGACACAGGCTCTTGTGACAGCTACTCTCGGCACAACACTTGATGAAAAGATTATCGATGACGTGCTTAATCAAGGTAAGGAACGTTTCCTGTTACATTATAACTTCCCGCCCTTCTCGACCGGTGAGGCCCGTCCGCAGCGTGGCGTCGGACGTCGTGAAGTAGGACACGGCAATCTGGCACACCGTGCTCTTAAACGTATGTTCCCCGATAACTTCCCTTACACCTGCCGTATTGTAAGTGATATCCTTGAGAGCAACGGTTCATCGTCTATGGCTACTGTCTGTGGCGGTACACTTGCTCTGCTTGACGCCGGTGTCAAGATGAAGCGTCCTGTAGCCGGTGTGGCTATGGGTCTTATCTCTGATAAAGATAATGTGAAGTATGCAGTACTTTCGGATATTCTTGGTGACGAGGACCATCTCGGTGATATGGACTTCAAAGTAACCGGTACTGAGAAGGGTATTACTGCCACACAGATGGATATAAAGGTTGACGGACTTAGCTATGAGGTACTTGAGCGTGCTTTGGACCAAGCCCGTGAGGGACGTATGCATATCTTGGGGATAATCTCCGAGACCATACCTCAGGCCCGCGAGGATTACAAACCTCATGTACCGCGTCTGGTTACTATCGAGATACCGAAGGAAATGATAGGTGCTGTTATCGGTCCGCAAGGTAAGGTGATACAGGGCATACAGGAAGAAACAGGTACTACGATCTCTATTGACGAGGACGAGAAGACCGGTGTAGGCCGTGTCGAGATAGCTTCGAAGGATAAGGCCAGCATTGACGCCGCTCTTGCCAAGATAAAGGCTATCGTAGCTCAGCCCGAGGAAGGTGAAGTGTACGAAGGTACAGTACGTTCGATACTTGACTTCGGTGCTTTTGTCGAGTTTATGCCAGGCCGTGACGGTCTGCTGCATATCAGCGAGATTTCGTGGAACCGTCTTGACACTATGGACCAAAGCGGTCTTAAAGAAGGTGACAAGGTAAAGGTGAAACTCATTGAGATTGATAAGAAGACCGGTAAGTACCGTCTGTCAATGCGTGTGCTTGCAGAGAAACCCGAAGGCTATGTAGAACGTGAGGCACGTCCGCGTCGCGATAACGGCGATCGTCCTCCGCGCCGCGAAGGTGGCAACGACCGT
>CAMWKC010000113.1 GCA_947174735.1 uncultured Porphyromonadaceae bacterium | reverse complement strand
TTCTTTATTTTATAGGTCGTACCTTTGGTCGCCATAGGTCTTGAGGTGCTCTTTAGGTAAACTGCCTCGAAGGGGCAACGGCATGGTTACGACGTACTCGTGACTACCGAGAAAATATTACACATTAAATACTTATCTGAGGATTGAGGTTGAAATACTGGTGTCTCCGTTCAGTTCGTTGGTTTTGGTTACGCGTTTTCCGTAGTTGAAAGTGTAGGTGATGTTGAGGGTGATACGCCGGTGAGAGTATGAGCCGTACTGAGTCATTGTGCTGTCGTACCACCGGGTATTCAGAGTGTCTGTACTAAGTCTCCATGATGACTGAAACATATTGACGAGTGATAACTGTATATTCCATCCGCTGGCTGCCCAGCCGGCACCGACGGAATAGTCGGAAGGCATTTTTCTGAGATAAGCGGTCTCACCGTCAACATAGCTGCTTCTTGAGCTCCAATAAGCATTAAGGAAGAAATTACCGAGATAGTAATCAGTATTGAGACTACAGGTAAAAGGATAGTGAGATATGCTGTTGCTGCCGGTTGTCTTGTAAAGAAGTAATCGTGGGGCTAAGGTCACTGCCAACTTGCCGTCAGATGATTTGCCGGTCAGTTGTAGTCCTATTTGTCCGTGATTATAGTCACCGTCATTTTGGTATTTCTTTAGCATCATACCGTCCGGACCATCCGGTGAGTACACTGCAATCTGACGGTTAGCTATTCTGAAAAAGACTGCGTAGGCAGACAGTTGCCACTGATTAGAGGGGAGCCATAGATAACTGAGGTTGGCAGAAATATGACGTGAGCATTTCAGATTTGGATTTCCAGCGATATACATTAGTTCTGACTGACGGATTATGTTAGGATTTTTTATTGTGGCACCCGGTGACATCGTGGCGTACTGAAACCAAAGGCTCAGAGAGTTTTTATGATTCGGTGCATACTGTACATTTATATGCGTAAACGGATAACGGTCATCTATCCTTTGACCGTTAATGCTGTTTGACTCGAAAGCATAGCCGCCGTCTATTGTACCGGCCACTTTCCGGAAATTAAGCGCAACGCCTAAGTAAATACCTGTAAAGGTCTGATTGAATTTATTTGTTGCATTACTTGTACCCGAATAATCAATGTTTGTATTACCTCCACCTGATGTTATATTGATAAAAAGAGATATTCTGTCAGAAACTGATTTGTTGACCTGTATATTTCCATTCATATACCAGCTGTCTTCATCGGCTTGATTTCGGATTTCAGATGCCGGTGTGATATAGTTGTCTGTTGTGTGGCTACTTAATATTTCGGTATGTAAATTACCGTTGAGTGCCCACCCTTTGCTTAGGGAGGCATATAGTTCACTGTGCCAGCTTACGGCATTATTGATGAAAGGTGCTTCGGCGGTATAGTACTCAGAATTATAAAGATCGGAAAAACTCACATATCCGGTTGTCTTGTTTACAGGAGTGTGTTGTCTGCGATATGAGATAAGATTTCTAAACGAAAAACTTTGATTCTTATTCCATGAAGCACGTAAGCCCGCAAATAGACCTCTTTCATGATGCTTCCCGTTTTCAGTACTGCTTTCACGTTTCACACTTATATTTTCAAATCTGTATGTCTCTTCTGTGGCGGCACCTATATGAGAATTATAGTCGTAATCACCTGAAACCATAAAATCGTATTCCATTGCTCGGTAGGCGAATTTTGAGTAAACTGATGCCTCTCCGGAATAAATCATAAATCGTTCCTTGCCATTGAGTCTGGTATATCCTCCGGAAGTATACTTATATGTTATGAAATTTACGACATGTTGTGCCCGAAGAAATCTGGGGTCGGACGGAAAATCAAGATACTCTACTTTTCTGACATCTGCCGGATTAAGGCCGGCAATATCTTCTTCGGAAGCAGGGTGAGAGTTTATAAACAGGCTTACTTCCTGTTCTCCGGTTGTTTTGACTGTCTCGGCTACCGGATTTATGCTTAACTGGGGGATGTTCATGCGTGCGAGCAATGACAGACCGTCGGAGGCTGTATCCTTCTGGCGTCCGGTCGGTATATAGACTGTTTTTGTCGCTTCAGTACGCTGTGCAGCGGCTATGACTGTTATTTCGCCGAGGTCTCTGACGGAAACTGTATCCGGCTCTGATGTTTGTCCTTGTACCGTATAAGGCAATAGGAGCAGTGAAAAAAGGTATTGTCTCATGGCTGCGAAATTACAGACAGTTGTCTTAACCAGTCCTTATGTTCCCTTATTTAGTCTTAATCTTTGACTGTCAGAGAGCAAGGTCTTGAATAATAATAGTAATTTTGCGCCTATGAAACATTTTAAGCTCATACTCACAGTCACCAGAATTGCTATCACGCTGCTTTTCGCAGCAAATGTGATTTTTATGGTACAGCTCTATAATTCCATTAAAGAGCGATATATTGACGATGTGGAGCAATGTCTACGCCGGGCCGACCAGATAGAAATAGTTGACCGCATAATTAATGCCGGACTCGGAGACGACGATGGTGTTGTCAGGCTACAGTTTGGTCTGCAGAAGTCAGATACAGGTGACGCTATGGGTACTGAGGAATTATTAGAAAAGGACTATTCACAGGGCTATCGGCGGGTAGATAAGCAGCTTATATCTGTCATTACCGGTTATCTGCACGATAATTACGGCAATCAACTCGGTAAACCGGATCTTGCCAATATGGAAGAAGCTTTCAGACGTGACCTGAGTTTCTCAGGCTTCTATCCTGAAGAAATCCATGTAATCGGGCCGGGAGATACCTTTGAATATAGTTCAGACCTATGGCACATATCCTATCGTATAAATGATGTTCTTACATATAATGCCTATATCTCTCCGCTGACCGATCATATACTGAAAGAGATGAGCGGTGTGATAGTGACTTCTGTGTTGATAGCGCTTGTACTCACAGCCGGATTCTGGTATCTACTTCATGTTATCAACCGTCTGCGTACTATCGAGGAAATGAAAGATGATTTCACCAACAATATGACCCACGAGTTAAAGACGCCTATCGCTATTGCTTACGCGGCAAATGATGCGCTGCTCCAGTTTCCTGACCCGCAGGATGAGCAACGGACAAAGAAATATCTGACTGCTGCCCTCGAACAGTTGTCGAAACTTACCGGACTGGTGGAAAATATTCTTGCCATGAGTATGGAACGCAGAAAACATCTTACCATGACAAAAGAGAAAATAAGTCTCAAGCCATTTCTGACTTCCATTATAGAACAACAGAAACTCAGAGCTACCAAACCCTGTGAGATTACTTTGGATTGTGCTGAAGATACAGTGATAAATGCTGATCCGACGCATTTTTCAAACGTTATAAGCAATCTGATTGATAACAGCATAAAATATTCCGGTGATACCGTTTCGATTGTCGTAGAGGCCGACAACTATGCTGTGTCCGTTTCTGATAACGGTATCGGTATTCCTCCTAAATCATTACCTGATATCTTCAACAAGTTCTATCGTGTGCCTCATGGTAACAGAAGCGATGTACGTGGTTACGGTATCGGTTTGTTCTATGTGAAATCTATCGTTGACAGACACGACTGGCGTATAGAAGTAGAGAGTAAGTTAGGAAAAGGCAGCAGGTTTACTATTAAATTTACAGAACAATGAGCAATCGTATCTTATTAGTGGAAGACGACGCCACCTTGTCAATGATAATCTCAGAGACCCTTCAGCGTGACGACTTTGAAGTGTTGACAGCCTGTGACGGAGAAGACGGCTTGCGACAGTTTTCACGTCATGGTGCCGATCTTATTGTAGCCGACGTAATGATGCCGCGTATGGACGGCTTCGAGATGGGTAGAAAAATCAGGCAGCTCAACCGTGAAGTTCCTTTATTATTCCTCACAGCTAAATCCGAAATTGACGACATCGTGGAAGGCTTTGAACTCGGCGGCAACGACTATCTTAAAAAGCCCTTCAAGATGCTCGAACTGATTGTACGCATCAAGGCACTGCTCAGACGCAATCTCCGTCAGCCGGAAAACCTGTTCACTATCGGTCGCTATATCCTTAACATGGCTACCCAATCCCTCGACTATCCCAGCAAACCCTCTCTTAGCCTTACCCTCATCGAAGCAAAGCTGCTGAAAGAGCTTATCCTCAACGTCGGCCAGACAGTCGAAGCCTCCACCTTGATGCTACTCATCTGGCAACGTGATGACCCCTACAGCCGCAACTCTCTCCACGGCTTCGTCCACAAACTACGCCACTACCTCCGCCACGACTCCTCCATCTTCATCCTCAACCAACGCGGCATCGGCTATATGCTCACCCTCCGTAACTAATTTATGTGTAGGAAATCGTAATCCCACTGCTTTAATATGTGAATATGCGGGATTTACAATAAATATGTCTTTAATTGGGAAATAAATTACAGAAACCCTGCTTATTAAACTGATAATACATTTCGATGCGCTCCGGTGTATCATTTTCGAGCAATAGCAGCAATTCCTTAGCAAATTCAAGAGTTGCAGAACCGTTTGCGGTCACTATTCCCCTGTCGCTGACGGCTTGTGCATGGACATATCCGTCTGCATTAGTGTAATTGTCAGCGCCCCAAAGCTTCAATTGCTCCACTCCGTTGCCGGTATGCCTAACTGTATTCAGAAAGCCGTGTTTTGCCATAAAGGAAGCAGCATTGCATATTGCACCTACAATCTTACCTTTCTCAATAGCCTGCCGAACAATCGGTACAACACTATCAGCAATAGGCGTACTCCAGCCGAATCCGCCAATCAGCACCAAAGCCGCATAATCGTCAGGCATCGTCGCAAATGAATAATCAGGCAAAGTACGGAATCCTCCTATAGATTTAACCGGTTCCAGTGTCGGAGCCACAACCTTATTAACATACTTCGGATTTTCCTTCAAGGCAAATTCGTCAGAAGCGACTGCCTGTGAAAGATAAACCATCTCGTGAGCCGCATAATCCGGCAAAAGAAGATATAGAATTTCGTTACTCATTTTTTCTACGTACTTAGTTAATTATTTGTTAAAGATTTCTGCTCTTAACTTCTACATCATAGTGGGTCAACCATCATTAACCCAAACGCAAAGTTACAACTTTTTAATCTCTAAGCTTGAAAAAATAGAAGACAAAAGAAGCAGTCAATACCTCAATGTCAAAGAAGTAGAGCAATATATGGTTGAGCCGTCATTCCGATCTGAGCATTAGCGAAGCTCTTTGTCGTTACCTAACTACATTACATCAACGGGTTTTCCCAAAAGGGAAGGCTCTTTTGCTATGTTGGATTATTCCCAACCTATGGTATATTTTATTTCCTTGCCACTTGGTAATTTTTCAAAATAACCTTCCACTATAGAATTCGTTGAGTTAGTGGAAATGTTAAAAGAATATTCAATTGAGTAGTTTTTATCGACTGTAGCTTTCTTTACCAAACCTTTTGATTGCATTCCGAAATAACCTTGATACCATAACGGAGTATAGTATGCGCGAAGAATAGGATATTGAACAATCGGTGCATAATCTACTCCACTAACTCCATAATATGTATATTCATAAACAGTTAATGGCGAAGTTGAGTTTGAGTATTCTCTGCATTCCATTATATTATTGTTACTCCAAACCAAATCTATATTCCATTTGAGCGGATATGAATCATCGCCTTTGTCGGATATAAGCCTTTCCTCTATCTCTATAGACTTCAGTTGTTTCAACTCGTTGTAACTTAAAACTACTGAATACTTCTTTTTCATTAACAGACCGTTGTCTTTCACACGAAAAAGTTCAACAACACCCTCCGCTGATTTTGCAGTGCCGTCAGTATTTAGTAATAATACTTCATCAAATATCAACTTCTGATCGCCATGTAATTCCTCGACGTCTATCTTCACAGAATTTCTGTCTGCATCATAATTATAGGAAGCGTTAGCTATAGTTTGGGAGGTGGGCGTCTCCAAATAATGCCATTCCTTTATATTGCCTACTGAGTTGTAATCGAATGTTTGAGTAGTTTCATCAGAATATATAAATGATATTCTGTATTGTGATGAAGTAGATAACTGGTCGTCATCATTGTTGCATGATGTTATCACCATGCTCAAAATCAGAAAGAGGATGCTTAAATATTTCATTTTGATATAGTTTCTAATGAAAGATTAACGAAGAAACCTCCCTATTTATTATCTTTTCTCCTCCTGATCTATAGTGGTAACTTCATAGCAAAGTTAGTTTTGCCATGTCTAAAACCGCATACCAAGTCTCGTACAAAGTCTCTCGGTGGCTATGACTTTGCCTACTTAACAGTTAACTTCACCCTCGCAAAGAATGAGGGTAACGTGCTTATCGACAGCCTCTGTAGGTCTCTCGCCACTGACTTAACTATCTCTCTACCGCTTTCAAGAATCTTAAAATAAATCATTTAATGTTATCTCATTTTGGGCAATTGCAGAGTGGGAATTATGCTTGAGCCCATAAGGCGTGACAAGTGTAATGTGAACAGCCTTTTTGGTCTGGGTGGCTTCTATGAAGTTACCGCGACGACGGCGGAGTTTCATTTCTTCGTCCTCAGTGATGGCATACTCTTGCGCGGAGAATTTCATCTCACATAGGTTTATTACACCATCATTGCGATCAATCAGTAGATCTATCTGAGTTTTGTCAATCCCTTTATCTTCATCGGCTTCTGTACGCCAACTATAGACATTAGATAGAACACCGGATATACCAAGAGTCTCCTTGATTTGAGCTATATGTTGGAGACAAACCCTTTCAAAGGCCAGTCCACTCCATGCTCTATGTAAAGAAGAATCTATATTGTTAGTCCAAAAATGAGAATCGT
>CAMWKC010000112.1 GCA_947174735.1 uncultured Porphyromonadaceae bacterium | reverse complement strand
CTACATACGCTTGAACGATTACCGTTGGCTGTCTCAAAATCTATTGCTGCAAAATTCTGCATGTTCGTGGTTAATTAGTATCTGTTTCTATTCCTGCTTTACAAAAATAAGTATAATCTGCCACATTTATGATACTTAACTAAAAATTATTCTGTCTTTAACTAAAATCCCCGTGACAGTCTGCAACAACTGTCACGGGGATTTTATAAAGTTAAAATTGATTTGTCTTTATTTATGATGTAGTAGATAATAATCACTTCTTATCGAAGAGACCACGCAACCAGGCAGCACTTTCGTCATAACCGGTCTCTATACCGCGACCTACACGATGACCCGCTGAATCAACAGCCTCGATAGCCTTGTGAGTAAACTTACCTACCTTATGACCGGCCTTTTTCATCTTCTTACCGAGATCAGAACCCTTCTCTTTGCCTTCTTCCACCAGCTGAGTTCCTTTATCCTTGCCCTGTTCTACTAGTTCGGAACCTTTCTCTTTGCCTTCTTCCACCAGCTTGGCTCCTTTCTTCTTACCCTTCTGTACAGCTTCCTCACCTTGATCTACAAGCTGTGCACCTTTTTTCTTACCTTTCTTAACAGCTACCTTACCCTTATCCACCATCTTTTCTCCGAAGTTCTTACCTTCCTCTACAGAGTTATCTACACTGGCATCAACCTTCTTAATAATTTTCTTTCCGTCAGCCTTGGCATGCTTTATCTTCTTCGCGCCTTTTTCCTCAACACTGTGAGCACGGGCTTTAAGCTGGAAATGTTCATAACGACCCTTGGCCTTATAAAATTCCTCTTTCTGCTCTTCGGTCATCAAAGATTTATAATCGTTATCAAATTCCTGCGTGTAAACACCATATATAGAATCAGCACGTTCAAGAGTAGCCGGTTTAAGATGACGATTACTTGACACAAAGCCTACAAACTTGCTGAAATCACTTACAAACTCTTCCGGAGTCTGAGTCTGTGCCCCGGCTGTGGATACCAGAGCTAAAGCCGCTATGGCACTTAGGATAAATCTTTTCATAGTATTTCGTATTTATATATTCTACTTGTCAGGATTGTGACTCTCAACATGTCACATAATTAAAACAATTCATTCGCTTACTTCGTTCACGTTTTTTAAGATCAGTTACACACACGTTTATATTATTTTATGAACGACATTCACTATAAACACGGTTGTATGAACACGAAAATTTGAGTAATTTTGCAATCTGTTGGCGATTAGTATCTACTATAACTGCTGACTACGGTCCTGACGACAGGACCTTTCTTATATGGAAAAAGACTACACACTATATGATACAGATTAACAACTTAGGACAACAGTTCGGCAAACGTACACTCTTCTCGGATGTTAACTTCACCTTCACAGCCGGCAACTGCTATGGTATCATCGGTGCTAACGGCGCCGGAAAATCCACCCTGATGAGGATATTGTCAGGCGAACTGTCACCCACACACGGTACAGTCACTTTCGGACCGGGTGAGCGTCTGTCGGTACTCAGTCAGGACCACTTCGAATTTGACGACTGTACTGTTATCGAGACCGTACTGCGCGGACATACGGTACTTTGGGATATAATGCAGCAAAAAGATGCTATCTACGCCAAGGAGGAATTCAGTGATGAGGACGGAATCAAGGCTGCTGAACTTGAAGAACGCTTTGCCGAGCTCGAAGGCTGGAATGCCGAAAGCGATGCTGCTGCCCTGTTGTCAGGTCTCGGCATTAAGGAAGATCGCCACTATATGCTGATGCGCGATATGAGTGCCAACGAAAAGGTGCGCGTACTGCTTGCAAAAGCTCTTTTCGGTAATCCTGATAATCTGTTGCTTGACGAGCCTACCAATGACCTTGACCTTGAGACAGTAAGCTGGCTTGAAAATTATCTGGCCAACTGCGAGAATACAGTACTTGTCGTGAGTCATGACCGTCACTTTCTTGATGCGGTATCAACACACACACTTGATATAGACTATAATAAAATTTCACTCTTTGCCGGCAACTACAGTTTCTGGTATCAGTCTTCGCAACTTGCTCTCCGTCAGCAACAGGCAGCCAACAAGAAAGCTGAAGAGAAACGTAAAGAGCTTCTTGAATTCATACAGCGCTTCAGCGCCAACGTGGCCAAGAGCAAACAGACTACAAGCCGCAAAAAGATGCTCGAAAAACTTAACGTCGAGGAAATCAAACCTTCATCGCGCCGTTATCCGGGTATAATCTTCACTCCCAATCGCGAAGTAGGTAACAAGATTCTCGAGGTCAAAGGACTTAAAGCTGTCGTAGATGGAGAAGTTCTGTTTAACGACGTTAACTTCCAGATAGAGAAAGGAGACAAAGTGGCATTTCTGAGCCGTGACCCGCGTGCCATGACCGCTCTGTTTGAAATCATAATGGGTAACCGTAAGGCCGATGCCGGAGAATTTGACTGGGGACAGACCATTACTAACGCTTACCTGCCACTTGACAACAGTGCCTTTTTTGAAACTGACCTCAACCTTGTCGACTGGCTATGTCAGTACAGTAAAGACTCATCTGAAATCTATCTTAAAGGCTTCCTGGGTAAGATGCTCTTCAGCGGTGAGGAAGTGCTAAAAAAGGCCAGTGTGCTCTCGGGCGGTGAGAAAATTCGTTGCATGATAGCCCGTATGATGCTGACAGATGCAAATACTCTCGTACTTGACTCCCCTACCAATCACCTTGATCTGGAGTCAATACAGGCTTTCAACAACACACTTCAGAACTTCCCCGGCATAATTCTAATGTCGAGCCATGACCATGAGTTCATACAGACTGTCTGCAACCGTATAATAGAACTTACTCCTAACGGTATAATCGATAAGATGATGGACTACGACGACTACATCACTGACGATAAGGTGGCTGCCGCTCGCGAACGTCTTTACAAATAAACTTCAATCTATAATCCCAACAGTTTATGGTTAAGCATATAGTTTCATTTAAACTAAGCGGCACAGCTGAAGAACGCCGTGCTGCAGCCGAAGCTTTCAAGATCGCCTTGCTTGCTCTGCCTGCACAGATAGAGGTACTTGAAAGTATGGAAGTAGGTATCAATGAAAACCCTGCCGAAGACTGGGACATAGTACTTACTGCTACTGTTCCTACAATGGCTGATGTAGCCAAATATGCTACACATCCTGCTCACGTAGCAGCTGCTGCTATTATAGCTCCCTGCCGTGAGGCACGCGCTTGCGTGGACTACGAAGTTAAATAAGAATCTACTCAGAGCTTATTATTGGAAAAACGGGCAGAAATGTCCGTTTTTTTATTGGAAAAACGGACAGAAATGTCTATTTTTGTATTGGAAAAACGGACAGAAAAGCTCTATTATATTACAAATAAGCTAATTGTATGTTATACCGTGAAATTACCCAATACCTAATTAATTATTATCAAACTTCCAATAATGCTTTAATGCTTACCGGTGCACGTCAGACAGGTAAGACATATTCCGCACGTCAACTTGGCAAATCCTTCAAAAGCTTCATAGAAATTAATTTTATAGAGAGTCCGGCAGCATGTAACATATTCAGAAACATATCAAATACCGAAGATATTCTTTTAAGACTATCCGCATTTACTACACAACCTTTAATTAAGAACGAAACTCTTATATTCTTCGATGAAGTACAAGCCTGTCCTGAAGTAGTCACTCAAATCAAATTTCTGGTTGACCAAGGAGATTACCGATATATTCTAAGCGGTTCACTCTTAGGAGTTGAACTTCATGATCTACGTTCACAACCGGTCGGTTACTTAGGTATCAAAGAAATGTTTCCACTGACACTCAAAGAATTTGCCATTAACTTAGGGGTCGGAGAACATATAATAGAATCTCTTGAACAATGTTTTCTAAACTATAGTCAGGTTGATACGGTAGTACATCAGAAAATGATGGAAATTGTACGTCTTTACACAGTAGTAGGAGGAATGCCTGCCGCGGTTGATGCTTATTTACGCGACAATAATCTTCAGACGGTAATTCAGACTCAGTCAGATATAATTAATCTTTACCGTCGTGATATAGCTCAATACGCTACACAAAGTGAGAAAGTAAAAATCAAAGAAATATTCGATCTTATACCTTCAGAACTTGATGCGAAAAACAAACGCTTCATCATTAAGGCTCTGAATCAACATGCTAAATTTATACGCTATCAAGATAGCTTTCTATGGCTCAAGGATGCAGGAGTCGCTATACCTGTCTTTAATGTAGAAAATCCGATAGCACCCTTAAAACTTTCAGAGACCAGAAACCTATTCAAACTATTCTCTAATGATATAGGGTTATTATGCGCTCAATATGGAGATGGAATACAGTTACGTTTGTTGACCGGTGACGAAATGATAAACTTTGGAGCAATCTTTGAAAATTTAGTAGCTCAGGAATTTACAGCGAATACAATTACTCCGTATTATTACAATAATAAGAGACGTGGTGAAGTAGACTTTCTTATATTTCTGAACGGTACCGTACTACCTATAGAAGTCAAATCCGGGAAGTCCTATAGCCGCCACTCAGCACTGACAAATCTTCTTGTCGACTATTCTTCAATTCCTAAAGCTATAGTACTTTGTACAGATAATGTATCCGCTAAGGGACAGATAATATATCTGCCCGTATATATGACTATGTTCATACGGCCCGTTCAGATACCGCCGCTACAGTTTAAGCTTGACCTAAGCGCTCTGAAATAGCTTAAAATTCAAGGCGAAAACCTCGCTGTTTCAATTCAGTGTATTTATCAAGGTTGAAGCTGTAAAGATTAGCCTCACGTTTCGGTGTAGGCCATACCATCTCATTAGGATTTTCTAAGACGATACTGATTACTACTAAAATCCTCATATAATGATACGGTTTTTCGCTTCCTTAACGCATAATGAGGATTTCTGTAAAGAGTAGTTGGAACACCAAAGGTATTCTCCATGGGATAACCGTAAAGAATAAATCCCAAGGGATTTAATAGTCTGACCATCTCCATTAGTCCAACCCTGAACAGTTTTCTCGATATAAAATCATTCATTACCCCAATATTGCTAATTGCGTAAATCCCTTCCGGTTCTATACCATTACAGCAATATTCAAATGAAGCGTATTCCGCCCATGTCAGAGGAATTATTGTAGGGAAATCGTATTTCTGAGCAATAGCAGCAATAGCATTGCGTCTGAATATATTATATTCCTTCTCTTTAGGCGACATATGAAGCTTAACTGAAAAATCCGGGGCTATTATACCACCTCCTAAAGGTATCTTATTAAGGTAATCACAAGGTCGTTTCCATATCCTATCCAAGATTACGTCATCAGAAAATCCATTCAGCCACGCTCCCGGTTGTTTGCATTTTCCTATTTTACCGACTTCTACAATGGAAGCCGGCAACTTTCCATTGTAAGCTTTTACTATCGGATACCCCTCCTGTGTTTTCTCAAGATCTTTTGTCAGATCACTACGGATTAATCCTAAAGTAGCTTTTTTTAACGACCATTGAGATAAATCATCTACTAATTTTCCTCGGACAGAGGAAATAGCTTCGTGAATTTCTCCATCCTCCCAGAATGGCAAACTCAATTGTAAATGATACGCTCCCATATTCAGATGTTGATTTCAGCGATTACTGATTGCTTGATTACTTCTCCGATAGGGATAGCATCAACTTTCAATTCAGACCAAAGATCCGTATCATCATTGAAGGTAAACAGCACATCACCTTCTTCATGATCATTCCACGCAATTTTATCCACTATCCATACCCCGTTCCAAGCAGGAAGATTTCGTACTCTCCAAAATTTAAATGGATTACCCTCCATGAAGAGTTCGTAGAAATTACCATCTTTAGTATAGTAGAAGATGATGGAATTAAAATTCCTCCAGAAATAATTGAATACCTTTTCAGAATTGTATGACTCCGCATCAAGGTAATCAGATTTACGCCAGCCTAAGTCAGCTGATGTAATGATTGGATCCTGAGGACTCCAATTGTTCAATATTACTTTTTCCGCCATTTGCTTAGAATATTTATAAGAGTCCACATTTCTGAATCCGGTTTAAATACATTTCCATCATCATGAGAGATGCGCCCGATAGCACCTGTTTTAGGATCAACAATAACCTCTGGAATGTCGAAAGGACTTTCAGCATATTTAAATCAAAGATAGAGATACGACCGATGTTCCACTTCACACGTCGCAGAATCGAGGCGCATGTCTGCATCTGCTTTGTGGCTTTGAAAGTCTACAAGGTAATGGAACGGTTGCTCAAACTCTCAGAAATCAGAATGAGCGTGGACAAGATACTGGCGCCTTGCACAAACAATCGTAATAATACAGATAAGATCCCCTCAAAACAAGGAGACCATTAGCAAAACCTTGCTCATGAAACGACATCAACGCATCGCCCCTCTATTTACTGACTAATTTTGGGTGACACGTTGACGACGTCAGGACAAAGAAATCTCCGACATAATAGATATCGGAGATTTCTTTTAAGGCTATTATTACTTGAATAGGTTGACTTTACCATACATATTTCCATTTTTCACTTGTTTTCGGTAGACCAAATATAATCTTATGAATATAGCTGTTGAAGTCGCTATGGAATAAAGGCTTATCCACGTTGCCTCCTTGTACAACACCGCATAAACACAATATATAAGGCCTACAAAAAATGAAATGGCTAATATCAAACACACATTACGATTTACTACGTTACTTACTCTCATTATTTAATTCGATTAACAGCCTGTTTGTTAGGTTAACGCTAATCACTTAAGTATATTTAATAGCCATTATAAATTAGAATTCACGGCGAAAGCCTCGTTGCTTTAATTCGGTATATTTATCAAGGTTGAAG
>CAMWKC010000111.1 GCA_947174735.1 uncultured Porphyromonadaceae bacterium | reverse complement strand
GAAGAGCAGCGGCCACATATTTGTTAAAGCGTCCGGGATCCTTCTGAGTCTCTTTCATCACACTGTAAGCATCTCGAAGGTCCTGTTTGATAAATTCGGCTATTTGCTGACGTGTGTACTCATCGGCACGGCATGAGCTGGGGTCTTCGACAGTCTCATCAAAATAGGGGAATTTCTGGAACAGACGCAGCATGTCGAAATAGTAGTAGGCACGCAGGGTCTTCATCTCACCTATGCTGGCTGCTCTGTCGGCCTCATCCATGTTATTGGCATTCTGAAGAGCGCGTATGGCAGTGTTACAACGGCTTACAGAGAAGAAGTTATTACGCCATTTGAAGTTGATAACATCGTTGTCACTCTGTACGTTACCCACTTCGAGCTGGTGCATGTAACCTTCCATAGTCACACCGTCACCGCCTTTGAGAGCATCATCTGAACGAAGGTCAAGTACCCAGTTGGTAATAGGACCGGCAAACGACTCGTTATTGCCGAAATAGTGACAAAGCAGTGTGGCGTAGGCTGCGACCATGATGTCAGTAGCCTCATCTTCGCCTATCTGTTCTTCAGTGAAGACTCCCTGGGGCTTGGTGTCGAGCATGTCGTCACATGAAGTAAAGGTCGCACCGGCCGACACAGCCATTGCCGAGATAAGGACCTTGCTTATGATATTTTTGCTGAGTTTCATTGTGTTTTGCTTATTAGAGAGATTTTGGCTTAGAACTGAAGGTTAAGACCGAGTGTGAATGTGCGCGGACGCGGATATGCACCGTTGTCAATACGTGCACCGTATTCACCGGGAAGTATCTCAGGATCAAGACCCTTGTAGTCAGTGATAGTAAATACATTCTCTACCTGACCATAGACATCAAGTGAGCTTGCGCCGATCTTGCTTACTATGCGAGAGGGAAGCTGATATGAGAGCTTGATGTACTTCATCTTCATATACGAACCGTTCTCTACGTAGTAGGTCGAGAAACGTGCTTCGTTGTTGTCGTCTGTAAGCGACAGAGCCGGAATATCACTGCCTGTATTTGTAGGACTCCAAGCATTGAGTATATCGGCTGCACGGTTGGTAGCGAGGTTACCGTAGCTCATCGAGTAAAGCTGACGTTTCATGTGATTCTGGATATCGAAACCGAAGTCACCTGCCATAAACATATCAAGTGTGAAAGCCTTGTAACGGAAGGCGAGGTTAAGACCAAGCGACAAATCGGGATTGGGGTCGCCGATGATGCAGCGGTCGTTGTCATCAATCACACCGTCGCCGTTAAGGTCACGGTACATCAGACGGCCCGGAGCAGCGCCGTTCTGCGAAGCATGGTTAGCTACCTGCTCGGCATTCTGGAAGATACCGTCGCATACATAACCGTAGTAGACACCCATAGGCTCGCCGGGTATGAGGCGCTGGTCACCACCGATAAATTTCTGACGTGAGTTAAGCTCGGTGAGTTTATTCTTATACTGTGATACGTTTACCGAACCGTTCCATGAGAAGTCTCCGTACATAGGACTGCTGTAACCTAATGTTACCTCCCAGCCGTGGTTCTTCATGCTGCCTGTGTTGAGCCATTTGGAAGCATTCTCACCGGCAACTTCAAGGGCCGGCGGAATGGTAAGCATGTTCTTGGTGTTTTTGATAAAGTAGTCAGCACTGAGGTTGATGGCTCCGTTGAGGAACTGCAGGTCGATACCTATATTGTTCTGGTAGGTTGTTTCCCAGGTCAGGTCGGGATTACCGGTAGCAGAAAGTGTGATACCCGATACAGTGTTTGAGTTTGTACCTTCGATGTCGTATGCGCCGTTACCGGTATTGAAAATATATGTCGAGTAAGCGGGATAAAGGGGCGGTATGTTGGCGTTACCGTTCTGACCCCATGAATAACGAATCTTAAGGTCGCTGAGCACTTCGTTCTGGGGGAAGAAAGCCTCCTGGGTAGGACGCCATGCTACAGAGACAGCGGGGAATGTACCGCCGCGATGACCCTTGGCGAAACGTGAGTTTTCATCACGACGTATAGTGAAAGCTACCAGATAACGGTCGGCGTAGTTATAGTCAACCTTACCGAAGAGTGAGAATACTGACCACTGTGTCTTGCCACCGCCGCTGTTCTGTGTACCTGTGCCGGCACCTACCTGCATGTAATCGGTATCAGTAAAGGCATAACCCTGACGTGAACCGCTGAGATCCTTAAAGGTATAACCGATAGCTTCTGTACCTAACAGTACCGAAAGATGGTGCACGTCATTAAAGATATTGTTATAAGCAGCAGTGTTGGTCCATGTCCATGTGTCACCCTGGCCATAAACACTGGCTACACTGTTAACGTCGCTGGGATTGGTAGCTCGATTGAGTGTTACATTAAAATACTGGCTGTGCTCGATACCGATGTTCGATTTGAGCATAAGACCATCTACGGGCTTTACCTCAATAAAGGCATTACCGAGTATACGCCATGAGTTAAGGTCATTATCACGCTGATTGGCTATAAGCTGAACAGGGTTGGCAAGGTCAGAACCTATCAGCGACAACGGAAGTGTCCAGTCACCGTTGAGACCGCGTACAGGAAGAGCCGGATGCTGACTCATAGCTGTGAAAGGAATACCACGGTCACCTGCTACATCGACGCCGCGATTCTTCCAGTTAGCTACAACAAGATTCTCACCTACGCTTACATATTTACAAAGATCATAGCGTGTGTTCAGACGTGCTGAATAACGGCGATAGAACGTATCATCAATATTACCGTTCTGATTGATGTAGTTGAGCGAGAAGAGTACCGAACCTTTTTCAGTGTTATTAGTCACTGTGGCTGTGAGGTTATTGGTCCATGCTGTACGGTAAACCTCGTCCTGCCAGTCGGTGTTGGTTGTGGGGAAGTTGGGATTTCCGTCTACATAAGGCTGAAGCACCGGAGTTTCACCTGAACCGTAAAGTGAGTGTGAAGGTGTGATGTGCGAGGCCTTCGAAGCTGCCCAGTAAGCTACGCCCCACTGGTCGGCGTTAAGCATATCATAACGTTTAGCGATAGTCTGTGCGCTGATAGCGTAGTTGACACTTACTGTCATACGATCACCTTTACCATGCTTGGTAGTAATGATTACCACACCGTTGGCGGCACGCGAACCGTAGATTGAAGCCGAAGCAGCGTCCTTAAGCACTTGCAGACTCTCGATGTCCGAGGGGTTGATACAGTTAAGGTTGTCAGTCGGCACACCGTCGATGATATAGAGCGGGTCATTGCTTGAATTGGCTGTTGACATACCGCGCACACGGATTGAACCGGTACCGCCCGGAGCTGCATCAGGTACCACATTCACACCGGGAAGCTTACCGGCCATAGAGTTCATGATGTTACCGGAGTTCTCACTCAGCGGTTCCTTCATGTTCATGACCGATACCGAACCTGTAAGGTCGGCCTTGCGGACTGTCTGATAACCTACAACGACAAGTTCATCAAGCACTGCGTTGTCTTCTGACATCTCGATTACCATACCGTCTTTTGCAGGTACTACTATAGGAGTATAACCCACATACGACACTTTCAGGTCATCGCCTGTAACCGCCTTTACAACGAAGTTACCGTCGATATCGGTGGCTGTACCCGCTGAGGGATTATTTACTGGAATGACTGTGGCTCCTATCAAGGGCTCACCGTCAGTCTTCGAGAGGACCGTTCCTCTGATAGTCTGATTCTGGGCGTAAGCCCCTAAGGAAACAAGGGCCAGAATCATCCATGTCAAGAAATTTTTCATTGGTCGGTTGAGTTAGTTATGTTGTTGGTTTAGGATAACACGGCTTTGCGCCGTCACCCGACTACCGGCGAAGGTTCTGTCGGGTGACGGCGCAAAGTTACGCCCGTTTACAAAAATCAAGCTACTATAAAAAATTCGTACTATAAAAAATTTGTAACAATGCAACATCTGTCACATACGTTGCAACATTACTGTCTTGAGTCATAATTCTAATTATAAGTCATCGTGTTATCACAATACCTGTACGGGCATTACGAACTCTTTGAAGTACGTTTCTGCACATCGGCGGGCAGCTCGCCATACCATTCCTTAAAGCATTTGGAGAAATAAGACGGGGTGCCGAAACCTACAGCGTATGCTATCTGCGACACAGTGTCTTCAGTAGTGGCCAACAGATGCCGTGCTTTACGCAGACGCATATTGCGTATAAGCTCATTAGGCGAATAGTTGGTAAGAGCCTTCAGCTTGCGATAAAGCTGCGTGCGGCTGAAGCCCATTTGTTCGGCGACTTCTTCAGTAGTTAGTTCACTATTGGAAAGTTGTTCTTCCACTATTTTTGTAAAGGCTCTGTAGAAATCCGAATCCAGATCACCGCTTTTGGCTTTTGTCGGGTCAGGCTTGGGCACAGACTCAGACTTTACGGTGACCGGATTACGCTCAACCAATGCCTCGCTTAGACGGCGACGGTTGGCTATGAGCGATTCAACACGTGCCTGAAGCACATCACCGGAGAACGGTTTTGACAGATAACCGTCGGCACCCTGACGATAACCTTCGCTTCGCTGTTCGTCAAGAGCGCAGGCTGTCAGTAACAGGACCGGTATATGGCTGGTAGCTGTTTCTTCTTTCAGACGCCGGCAACACTCCATACCGTCCATACCCGGCATCATGACATCGCATACCACTAAGTCAGGCAGATAACGGGTAGCCATCTTTATACCATAGCGTCCGTCAGGAGCTTCAAGCACAGTATAGTCATTGCTCAGAAGCTGTTTCAGCATAGCACGTATGTCGGCATTATCATCTATTACCAACACACAAGGTTTGTTACCTAATTCTATTTCAGGTCCTTCCTCTGGTTCACCAAGCTCCAGATTAACCTCATCACTACTTATATGTACATTTTCAGCTTCCACCGGCGTTTCGTCTGCACCGATATGTGTAACAGGTATAGTAAGAGTAAAAACAGACCCTTTGCCTTCAGTACTGTCAACGGTAATATCACCTCCATGCATTGTAGCGAAAGCTTTTGACACGGCCAGACCTATACCTGACCCTTCCGGACGCACTGTCTCGGACTGATAAAAACGTTCAAACACACGCCGCATATCCTCTGCATTCATACCACGTCCGGTATCAGCTACTTTGACGGTAAGAACATTATCATTACCATCTACATTCACTGTTATACTGCCATTGTCGGGTGTAAACTTGAAAGCGTTACTCATTATATTAAAGTATATTCTTTCAACCTTCTCAACGTCAATGGCCATAGTGTGTTTAGCAGGCCACTTATCCTCAAGACGCAGTTTTATATGTCGTTTTGAAGCTAAAGTTCTGAATGATCCGGTCCAGTCAGCAAAACATTCGCCGGCGTTGACCTCATTGAGTTTAAGTGTGAGTTTACCGTTCTCATATTTACGGAAATCAAGAATCTGATTTATAAGACGCATCAGAATTTTGACATTTTTTGATGCCAGTCCTAAAAGAGTACGCTGTGAGTCGGTCAACTGCGGTGCCTCGCGCAACTGACGCAATGGCTCGGCTATAAGTGTCAGCGGTGTACGTAAATCATGTGAGACATTGGTGAAAAAAGCCAACTTAGCCGTAGTAGCCGTATTCAGACGTTCGTTAAGCTCAGCCATCTGGTCACGCTGTTCTGTAAGCTCTGTTTTCTGCTCGGTCAGTTCTTTCTTTTGTTGTTCGAGCTGCTCATTCTGACGCTCAAGCTGTTCATTCTGCCGGGCAAGAGCTTCCTGCGAACGCTGACGCTCCCAATATCCGCGTAACAAAGCGAATATACTTACCGCACAAAGCAGCAGTATGCACACAATAGAGTATATAAGAGCACGCTGCGTAGAGTGCAAGGTCGAGAACTCATCAACTTTATCTTTAAGGCGTGCTATCTTACGTGTATCTTCGGCAAGACTGGCCTCCTGCAACTGCATCATATCCACATTCGAAGCGTCTACCCAACGCCCTGTGGAAAGTATCAGATTACGCTCTACCTGTTTACCTTTAAGAATATCGTCTACCGTACGCATTATTTCATATCCGCCGGTCGGATAGAATATAGTAGCGTCAAGTACACTGTCGGCGACAGCCTTTATGCCTGTGGAATCGACTCCATCGACACCTGTTATGACAATTCTTTTGAGACCTCGTCTGTCGGCTACCTGTCGGGCTGCTATAGCCATACGGTCATTCTGGACAACCAAAGCATCGACATCAGGGTAAAGCGCTAACAGCGAATCTGCCAGACGCTCACCTGTGGCGGGAGTCCAGTCAGCACCGTAGGCAGTAGCTACAAGCTGCATACCGGGATGACGGTTTATAACCTCATGCAAACCGCGGTGACGGTCGCGGGCAGGTGTAGAGCCAGCCAGACCGCCTATTTCGAGCACCTTACCACGTCCTCCGAGTCTTTCAGCCACAAACTCACCGGCATTATGACCTATCTGCAGATTATCGGCTCCTATGTGAGCTGTATAAGCATCCCCTTCCACCATACGGTCAAAGGTCAGCACAGGAATACCCTTTTCAATAGCTTCCTGTACTACCGGAGTCAGTGAGTGCGCCTCGACAGGTGACATAACTATTATATCATAACCCTCCTCTATGAAGTGACGTATGTCACGTTCCTGCTTAACAGGGTCTTCATCGGCTGAAAGAATTTCTACTTCTGTGCCGGGATAGAAAATAAGTTCACGCGCTATCTCATCATTAAATTTCTCACGCCAGTCATCAAGGCTGCATTGCGATATACCTACACGGCGGACAGGCTCGCGATGACAGGAAGCGGCGGTAAGGATAAGTACAACGCCAAATAAGATAAAATAAAGGTATCTGAGTTTCATGATCCGCGGTTATCAGGATATTTTACGACACATAAAGAGACAAAATTTCTTTGTTTGCACCAGTCATGCATTCTTTCATATCTGTGCACACCGGATTGTCTCTTATACCGTACAGGTGTTTAAAAGTTATGCAAATTTAAAACAAATTGTCCAACTAACCAAAAACTTTGATACAAATGTTTGTAATGCACTATATGTTGCATAATATATAACGTATGTTGCATTTCCTGTTTTGTTAAGCCTTTTGTATCATAAGTATTATATAC
>CAMWKC010000110.1 GCA_947174735.1 uncultured Porphyromonadaceae bacterium | reverse complement strand
AGAGATTATAGATGACGATAATTTAAAAATATTGGTCGCTACCAGTGAATGGTTTGATACACATTCTAATTTACCTAAATACATAGATATTTATATTGCTGACAAAGTTCAGATGGCAAAAATATCTAGTCTTTCAAATGCTCCAGAAGTACTTGCCGTACTTAGTATGAAGGACGTTATTAAACCTGTGTCTCAAATTTCTATTGATTCTAATCAGTTATATCTTTTATTAGATGGAATTCAAGATCCAGGTAACATGGGGACGATTATTCGAACAGCTGACTGGTTTGGAATTAGAACTATTATAGCTTCACTGGATACGGTAGATATCTATAATCCGAAAGTAATTCAAAGCAGTATGGGCTCATTACAACGTGTTGAGATAATATATTGTGATCTTTTAACGCTGTTGATAAACTTAAAAGAAAAAATACCTGTTTATGCTACAGTTTTAAACGGAAAAAATATTTATCAATCTAATTTAACGCGAAATGGTATAATCATTTTTGGGAATGAAGGTCAAGGTATTTCAAAAAAACTTATGCAGTATATTACAGATGGACTAAAGATTCCGCCATTTAATAATGATTATTGTCCGGATTCATTAAACGTATCTGTAGCAGCTGGTATTGTAATGTCTATTTTTAGGAATACCTCCATTATTTCATAATCACTATTATGTTAAATATGATATTTAAACTAAAAACACTACCCTATAAAAATAGCCTGTTGACAGAAAAAATCAACAGGCTATTTTTATTTTTGTAAATTATCTTTGTTTCTATCGCCAAGGAAATTCTTCTGGAATTGGTACTCCCTTTATCTCTTGACGGACACTTGAACAAAATTGTCGTACTATTTTTTTTACTGGTCCTGGCTCCATACCTAAGACTTTAAACAGTAATCCAGCATTATTTGGCAGGTATGTTATACCTGTAGCAATTTTCTTCTTTTTATCAAGATATGCCGGTGTCTTATCATAAATAATTTTTGCCTTATCTGCCGGTGTCATGACAATGACATTTGCAAATACATCAAACGATGCCATAACACCAAGCATCCGGGGATTGATCTTATCCGGACAGATAACAAATTTCTCACGGAATAATTGTGTTCCATCGGGACGCTGACCGTGACTGCATACTGACAGTACGTCATACTCAAACAATTCTCCGTTACGATAGTATTTACGCCCAGGCATATATATTTCTGCATACACGACCGTTGCTGTGGGATGAACATTTAATGTCGTATCAGAAATAAAGCGTGTATGCTTACATGGAATGATAGGTTCCGGCAAAAATTCAAGATATGCATTTTCTTCTAATGTAAGATGCTGTATCATACCTGAGTAATTATATTTCATCTCAGCTAATTTTGTAGCTGCTCCTGTCGATACAAAAGCATAAGCATCTTTACAAACTTTAATATCTTGCTGGTAACGATCTCCATCAATATTTGGCCCACCGGAAGACAGGATATAGACACATGGCATACCCGGCATTTCCTCATCAAAATACAAGGCTTGCTGTACAATAATGGGCACTCTCCTATCGAGATCCCGTAAAATACTTTTCTTATCCTTATCTAATTCGAATACCATGCGTAAATATCCATGTTTGCCAGGAGCACCGACATACATAGCACGTGGTTCCGTTAAATAAGATGCCATCTCACGGGCTTTTGAAAAATCGACTTCCGGACAAGCTGCGGTTATTTCCTTTTTCAGTGGTTCCATTTTGTATTTGCTACAAATCAGTTAGATTTCTTATCAAACAAAGCCATTTTAAAAATCAGAGCCACAAGTTCGTCAATACCTTCTCCTGTCATACAAGTGGTAAATACAAACGGCTTATTAGGACGCATAAGCTTTGAATCATGATCCATAACCTCAAGACTGGCATTTACATAAGGTGCCAAGTCTGTTTTGTTTATTACTAAAATGTCACTCTGCGAAATGCCGGGACCATCTTTCCGAGGTATTTTATCACCGGCAGCCACATCTATGACATAGATAAAGAAATCAACAAGTGCTGGACTAAAAGTTAAAGTAAGATTATCACCGCCTGATTCTATCAGAACTATATCTGTATCCGGAAATTCTTCTTCCATTTCTTCTACAGCAGCAATATTCATTGATGGGTCTTCCCTTACAGCAGTATGCGGACAAGCACCGGTTTCAACTCCGATAATCTTATCTTCTAAAAGAATACCTTTTAAGGTCTTTCGGACATGTTTGGCATCTTCTGTTGTTACTATATCATTTGTAATAATCAGTACTTTTTGACCAAGTTCAAGCAAACGTGGTGTTATCGCCTCAATCAAAGCTGTTTTGCCAGAGCCCACCGGACCACCGACACCAATTCTACAAGTATTACTCATAATATTATCAATTCATAAACATTCTCATATTTCCTTTCTCATGTAGAGAAGCTAATATATCGAGCTGAGGATAAAAAGCATTCATATCCTCTAAAGATAATGATGATACCTCCTGATACAATCTTTCAACCTCATCAGAAAGACTAAATAATATTTCCTGTGTATCGTAATGGGATACTTTGACACATCTGAGAGCTGCTGAAACTACCATGTTCACCACCCCATACTGATGAGAACAGAACAGTTCCTTCTCCCCTATTCCTGCTATGGCAAATACCAGCCCTTGTCCGATAGGATACATACCGGGAGTAACCTGGGACTTAATATCATTCAGCCACTTATCAATTATAGTGCCAGGGAATAAACGAACTGTCAGTTCTCCTAACTTCTTACCCATACGGCAGTTCATCAATCGGGCTTCTGTATTCATTTTGAAATTAAACAGAAATCTGTCTATATGTGTAACGGCTGTATAATCATTGTTCTGTACTGCTCTAAACGCATGTAAAGCGGCAACTCCGTCACTAAAAGCCGCCTGCAAAGCTTGCGCTTGGGTAAATTCATGAAGTGTATTTTTATCATATACAATACCTTCGAATGAAGCAGTCTCTAAACTGTTAGAGAAAGAAAATGTCCCTACAGGAAAAGCTGAATCAGAAAATTCAATTAGGCGCATAAGCCTAATCATATCATTTGGTAATGACATAAAATGGATTGGTCAATGAATTGAATCGTGTTCTGTCAGTTCGTTGCTGTCAGAATGAACATGATGAGTATGCGAATGGTCATGGTGATGATGTGCATGGCTTTCATGTCCGGCCCCACCAAATAATCTTCTTATTTCATGAGGTGCTAAGAAAGGTATGATTTCCAAGCCTTTCTGGAAGCTATAACTAATACCATCAATATGATGTGTCTGCATGACACTTAACATTACTTTCTCATCAACAGTCAGAGGAACATATACGGTTGTCCCCTTAACCACTGCCGGCCAGTGCTGATTACCTATTGCATGTCCAAGTTCTACAGAGATTCGTATAATTTCCTCAGATGGTTTTCCGTTTAGTCCTGCCATATCTATTACCAAAACAGGACTTAATTCGATACGTAAAACCACAGCCTTTTTATTCTCAGGGTCATAATCCAGAATGTCTCCGTCAACTATCTGGGAATGTCGTGCTAAAGCAACAGGATATTCCTGATTACTCATGCCTTTACATAGAAATCTACTTTTCTGGGCAGTCCATTGATCAAGAAAGACATAATCCACCTCGTCACAATGATCAATTTTGTCTCTCCATTCTTCAGAGATATTGATATTTCCTAATATTTCAGTAAATACTTTCATTTCAGATTCTGTTTGAAATTTAATAACAGAATAAAGACAAGGCCGACAGAACTAAGAATTAATTATGCCGCCTTGTCTTTTTATTTTATAAATAAAATCTATTAGCTAAACCAGTACAATTGAGCTAAAGGAAGTACCTTAGCGGGTGCTACAGTACAGGGATAACCATCGACAGTAACGTCAAATGTCTCAGGATTTACCTCTATATGAGGTGTGGCAGTATTACGTACCATGTCGGCTTTAGTAAGCTGACGGGTATCTCTTACAGGATATATTATGCTCTGAAGACCAAGTTTTTCCTTTATACCGAGATCATAAGAAGCCTGTGATACAAATGACATACGAGTTTTAGCAAGAAGTTGACCATAAGCACCATACATAGGCCGCATGATTTTTGGCTGAGGAGTAGTAAGTGAAGCATTAGGATCACCCATATTTGCCCAATTAATCATACCACCCTTTATCACTAACTTAGGTTTAGTACCGAAGAAGGCAGGTTCCCAAAGAACGAGGTCAGCCATTTTACCGGGGGCAATTGAGCCGAGTACATCTGAAATGCCATAAGTTATGGCAGGATTCAGAGTAATCTGAGCAAGATAACGTAGAACGCGGAAATTATCATTATTCTCAGAGTCTTCCATAAGTTTGCCACGCTGTGACTTCATATAGGATGCCATCTGGAAAGTACGCATAAACGATTCTCCTACACGGCCCATTGCCTGTGAGTCAGACGATACCATTGAAATGATACCTAAATCATGGAATACGTTTTCTGCAGCCTGTGTCTCAGGACGTACACGACTTTCTGCAAACGCTACATCCGAAGGTATGTGTGGATTCAGATTATGACAAACCATAATCATATCAAATAGCTCAGCCTGTGAGTTAATACCGAAAGGAAGTGTCGGGTTAGTAGACGAAGGCAGAACATTCATCATAGAAGCAACTTTAAGCAAGTCAGGAGCATGACCACCACCAGCACCCTCTGTATGATAAGTATGAATGGTACGTCCATCTATAGCAGCGATTGAATCCTCGACATATCCACTTTCATTAAGCGTGTCAGTATGAATACAAACCTGTACATCATATTTATCGGCTATCTCCATACAACTACGGATAGCACCAGGAGTAGAACCCCAGTCTTCGTGAAGCTTAAATCCACAGGCACCGGATTCTATCTGCTCGCTTAGTGACATAGGAGAAGAATTGTTACCCTTAGCAAGAAGACCTATATTTATAGGTAGTCCTTCAATAGACTGTAACATTCTGTGAAGATTCCATGGACCAGCAGTTATAGTAGTGCCATTTGAGCCATCAGTAGGACCTATACCACCACCTATAAGAGTAGTTATACCATTACTAAGACAATTGTAAGCTTGCTGAGGTGATACCATGTGTACGTGGCCATCAATACCGGCAGCAGTAAGGATAAGATGTTCACCTGAAATAGCATCTGTTGAAGCACCGGTAGCGAGGCCGGGTGTCACACCTTTCATAATATTGGGGTTACCGGCTTTACCTACACCTACAATTTTACCATCTTTAATACCAACGTCTCCTTTAACCACGCCCAAAATTGGATCAAGAATAGTGACATTGGTAATAACAAGGTCAAGACTACCTCCAGCTGAAGTACAGGTATTATCCAGACCCATACCGTCACGAAGAGTCTTACCGCCTCCGTACACTAATTCATCACCATAGTGGACACGCAGGTCTTTTTCTATTTCCACATACAGATCAGTATTACCCAAACGAATTTTATCGCCTACGGTAGGACCGAACAGCATATTATTCTCTTGTCTTGATATAGTCGCCATGTAATATCAGTCTTTAGGATGGTTGATTTCAGTTTCTGTATACTCACCTTCTGCTTCATCCTGAGTTACACATTTGTACCCATATTCTTTCATACGGCGGAAGGCTTCAATACGTTTGGGATAATAAGTGGGAGAATCCTCAAGACCGACATAACCGTTAGTAAGGTCATCAAATCCGATGACACGGCGTTTGCCGGCGTATGCTACTAATTCTACTTCTTTTTCTTCGCCTGGCTCAAAACGTATTGCGGTAGTAGCAGGAATGTTAAGGTGATAACCAAAAGCTAATTTACGGTCAAATTCCATATAACGGTTGACCTCAAAGAAGTGAAAATGTGAACCAATCTGTACAGGACGGTCACCGGTGTTACGTACAGTAACTTTTACTGTCCTGCGGTCAGTATTATATTCTATTGGTTCCTGTGCCAGAATCACTCCACCAACCGGAACATAATCTTTAGGAGTGAATGCCGGAGTATTCGGATAGGCTATCGCGGGCTTACCGGGATAAATGCCATTAGGAGTCGAATACGTCTCCTGTGGGGTATTAATATCTTGTGCCATGGTTCTTGTAATTGATGAGCAGTTATTTGATAGGCTTATGGATGCTGACAAGACGACTTCCATCTGTAAACACAGCTTCTACCTGAAGAAGATTAATCATATCTGCTACACCTTCCATAACCTGTTCTTTTGTAAGAACATTTGCAGCATCGTGCATGACTTCTTCCACTGTCTTACCTTCACGAGCACCTTCAAGAGCTGCACTTGTGATATAAGCCACAGCCTCAGGATAATTAAGCTTCAGCCCTTTCTTAAGTCTGCGTTCAGCGATGAGACCTACACACAGTAAGGTGAGTTTGTCTTTCTCTTTTGGTGTGAAATGCATAATGTATAAGTTTTGTAAAACCTCTGTTTTATTACCAAAGCAATGCCGTATAAGATATAAACATTTTTACATTACGTAAAGTTTAAATTTTCTTAAATTATGGCATTGCAATAGCTTTATTGTTAGAGTTATTGTTATTGAATAATACGTCGTGCTCCTACATAAGTATTCTTATAATAACCTTCATATTCACTTATAGTAATGCCAGTATTACTGGCATGTATAAATTTAAAGGTTCCGTTATCCTTATCTACATTCGTAACAATACCTACGTGTCCTACGGTATTTCCACTTGATCTGCGTGTAAAGAAGACTAAATCTCCTTTTCTTAATTCATCTCTACTTACTTTTTCACCCTGTTGATATTGAGTACTGGATGAAGGATTGAGATTTATACCAAATTTACGGAATACATAGCTCGAAAAACCGGAACAATCAAATTGATTCGGACCTTTTCCTCCAGCTCTGTAACGTTTACCAATATGTGTAGAAGCTTCTTTTAATAACTCATCTATAAGTTGTTTTGATGAGGAGGAAGCTTGATTTTCGGAGGAAGCTTGATTTTCATTAGATTTAGATGAAATATCAAGAGTAGGTCTATGGTGAAGAGTGTTAATATAGTCTGTTGGTATTTGCGCTTTTACGGACATGCCAACAGATATAAGAATTATAC
>CAMWKC010000109.1 GCA_947174735.1 uncultured Porphyromonadaceae bacterium | reverse complement strand
GAGTACCATGATATATTGCTTGCATACCCTCCTTCTGGAGACGGTTATTAAATGCAGCATAACGAGCCTGTACTTCTTTGGCTATATCATCACGTGTAACATTATCGTGCCTCAGCATTACAGTTCCGAGTTCACCTAAATAAGCTATCCAGCCGGGATCTGAATCCTTAAGCTTCACAGGTCTGTAGACCTGGGCATAACTATTGGACATCAGAGGATTAGCATTATTGACAACACCGGTTATTATATAGGGTACTATATCTATCTGTATTTCACGGCCCACGACATTTTCACCTTTGCCGAAAAGTCTGACTGCCGTATCTTCGGTAATTACCGCATAATGAGCTCCTGCATCAACTGCCGTACTGTCAAAAGGTGTACCTTGAGAAAAATGAAAATCATATATTTTCCAAAAATTAGCATCGACACCCTTTACTTCAACATCGAAAGGCTGTTGTCCGGGTACGTTGATTTCTGCTGTTGTATTCCAAGTCTCTATGAAACTTAAAATTTCTATACCCTTGAGATTACTGTAAATTTCATGTGCACTTTCGTATGTAAGGCCGCCTGAGCTACTACCGTTATCAAGATATATGTCTATATATGAGCCATAGAGAATACGGTCTCGATTACTTTCAGGCGAAACTTCAACCACATTGACACGGTTGACCATAAACACTGCCATAATCAGAAAGATTGCCAGTGCTGTACCGATAAGACTTATCCACGTTACCAAGGGCTGTTGCTTCAAGTCGTATAGTATTTGTCGTATATAGTTCATTGTGTTAGATATTTAGATAGTTACTGTCTGGATTAATGGAAACACTATACTTATTCCACCTGACGACCGTCGAAGAAGCGTATTATACGGTCAGTCTGGCGTGCCTGTTCTTCGTTATGTGTTACCATAACGATAGTGCGTCCGTCTTCGCGGTTAAGCTGATGCAGTAGGTCCATGACTTCACCTCCCATGTGTGAATCAAGATTTCCGGTAGGTTCGTCGGCAAGTATTAAAGCGGGGTCACCTACTATAGCACGGGCTATTGCCACACGCTGGCACTGGCCGCCTGAAAGTTGCGAAGGCAGATGACGCATACGATGTCCTAATCCGAGACGTTCGAGCACTTCGGTGACACGTTTACGGCGCTCGCCTGATGTCTCGCCTTTACGATAGCCTAAAGGAAGCGCCACGTTATCAATGACGTTAAGCGACGGTATAAGATGAAAACTCTGAAATACAAAGCCAATATTGGTATTACGGAAAGCTGATAGAGCCTTATCACTTAATCCGTTCATATTACGTCCGGTCAACTCTACTATACCTCGTGTGGGAGTATCGAGAAGACCGATGATGTTAAGCAGTGTGGATTTACCACAGCCCGAAGGCCCCATTATGCTTACAAATTCTCCTTTATCAATGCTGAGATTGACGTTTTCGAGAGCTGTGGTTTCTATGTCGGCGGTGCGGTACACTTTATCCACACCTTCAAGTCTGATAATTGGCATATAGGTAATTATTTATTGTTAGTTACTTTATTTCAGAATTACTGATTGTCACATACTGTCAGATTCAGATATACTTTTATTTATCGGTGAGACGTAAACTCTGTTTCATTTCATAATCATTAAGATTACTTATCAGTACTTCTTCTCCGGGAGCTATTCCTGATTTGACCTCTACCCAGTCAGGATTGCTGTCACCCAACAGTACACGCCGCCGTTCAAGACGGTCAGGCTTTGTGACCACAAACAGTTCATAGCTACCTGGACCTTTATAATAGCTGCCATTAGCTATACGTATCACATCTTCGTGTATGTCATAGAGGACGGCTGCCTGAGCATTAAGGGCTGCCCGCAGACCGGGTGCGTTATCTTTGTCAAGAGTCACGATAAAGCTTATCATACCGCTTTTCGAGCGTGCATTCATCGAACTTAGGCGACCGGAGAAATCATGGCGTCCGACACGAACTGTCACCGGAGCACCTACATGCAGTTTATCGCCATGACCCTCGGCGATTTCCGCCTCTACTTTAAGATGCGTAAGATCAGAGAGTACTGCTACTTTTTCACCAGCGCCAATGCTGGCACCTATCGAGTTATTAAGATATGTGACTGTTCCGCTTATCGGAGCACGTACCTTAGCATCATCAAGTGTACGGGCTGCTTCACTGAGATTGCGGACAGATATGTCTTCCTCGAGTTGCTTGCTACGAGCTGTATTCGCTTGTATACGACGCTCGTTGGCAAGCTGTTTGCGTAATTGTTCAAGTTCAAGTACACCGGTACGGTATGCTAAAACAGCCTGACGTACCCGTTCACCGGTTCCACTGCCGATGCTGTCAAGACGGCGTTCGTTTTCAGCCTCGGCCTTAAGCTGGTCTACGGTCATTTCCTTAGCTTCAATCTGCATCTCAAGGTTGGTAAGACGTGTGTGTCCCTCCAAAGCTGACTGCTCTATCTCATATCGTTTCATGGCTAACTCATCATTAAGACGCTGGTATTGGATTTCAGTACTTTGAAGGTCAAGACGCAAAAGCGGTGTGCCGGCTGTTACACTGTCTCCCTCACGACAATATAATTCTACAATGCGTGTCGCTACCGGTGAAACAAGTATCTGTTCAAAAGCGGGCACTACATGTCCTGTAGCTGTTACCGTACTTTCGACTGTGCCTGTCTCAGCCTGTGATAGTATTATTTCGCTACGTTTCACCGAAGGCGCAAGCAACCATACAGCCAGCCATAGCATTAGTCCGACCGTTATTGTTGCGCCAATCCACATACCTATGTACTTCATACGCCGGCGGCGTTGTTCTGATTTAGGTATTTCCTTATCCATGATATCTGATTTTCCCTAAGCTATAACATCTCTTATGCCAAAATGATAAAGATGTATACTCCAATGCTTTATGCTTTTAAGCTGCTGTCCGTTTTCGGACATTCTGTCCGCTTTTGTGTATTGCTGGCCCAGCTTGATAACTCCGATAACTCTAATAACTCTGATAATTCTGATAACTCCGATAACTCTGATAACTCCGATAACTCCGATAACTCTGATAACTCTGATAACTCTGATAATTCTGATAACTCTGATAATTCTGATAATTCTGATAACTCCGATAATTCTGATAACTCCGATAACTCTGATAAGATTTATAGATTCTCCCAGGTGCCTCCTGGTTCTGTGTGCGAGCTTCAGCTCGCCTGGCCTAATCCTGTCCTCTTGCTGCCCTCTCCTAATCCCCACAAAACTGAAAGCCGGTGGCTCTTTTAGAACCACCGGCTTAGTTGCGATTGTCGGGGTGAGGCGACTCGAACGCCCGACCTCTACGTCCCGAACGTAGCGCGCTAACCAACTGTGCTACACCCCGCTCGCTTTTGCGACTGCAAAGTTACACATTATTTTTGGATTGTGCACTATTTCGGCAACTTTATTTTCAAACTTTTTTCTTTCTCTTATGTCTGTAATTCCTTTGAATTTTCTTAGAACTATACTCCGCCGCGACATGTTTATTATTTAAGTAGCTGATAGGAAAATTCTACCGGCGCTTTAACAGCTACTTTAACAATTTTATCCCTAATGCTATGAAATATGTAGACAACGGAAAAGGCAATGAGAGAATACCCCTCATGTCGCTTATAGCGATTCTTTCCATATCGCTTACTGTAAACCTCCCGGGTCTTGCCATAACCCCTGTAATGGGCAAGATCAAAGAGGTATTTTATCCTGTATCGGAACTTGAAGTCGAGTTGCTCAGTTCACTGCCTAACTTAGTAATTATTCCTATAATACTATGGACGGGCCGATTGTCATTACACTACCGCAAGGTCGCTATTTTGGCTACAGGTTTACTTATTTTCCTTGCAGGTGCGGTTGCTTACCTTTTTGCCAATTCGCTTTTACTGCTTATTCTGTTAGGTTGTCTGGTAGGCATAGGCTGCGGTTTCGTAATACCTTTGGCTGCCGGTATGATTTCGGACAATTTCCACGGCTCGCGCAATGCTGCTGTCTTAGGTATGAAGTCCGGAACATCAAACGGTGCTGTCATTATCGCCACAATTTTTGTGGGTTGGGTAGCTGCCCATAACTGGCATCTTGCTTTCCTTGTCTACCTGATTCCGATAGTTCCCCTTGTACTCTTACCTTTCATGAGTGAGAAGTATATAACTAAAAATACTATTGACACTGCTCTTCCGGATTCAGCAAAGCCTGTAGCTAACGCCACAGCTTCCAAATCTGTGACTCATACAGCAGAAAATACGGAACTGCCACAGATGTCAAACCGGGAACGTGTACTGAGGTTATTCGCCATTATGGGTGTCTATATTGTCATAACCTATTCCACAACCTCACTATTTTACTGCCTTCCCTTCACAATGGCACATTATAAGCTCAGCACAAGTGCTGTAGGTATTGCCACTGCAATGTTCTATACTGCCGCAATGATATTCGGATTTGCATTGCCGGGATTCAAGCGGATTTTCCGTGACTTTACAATGCCGATTTCCATATTTATTACATTAGGCGGTATGGTGCTTATGATGTTTGTTCATACATTTGCTGCTTACGTGATAGGAGTCTTTATGACAGGTGTCGGTTACGGTATCGTACAGCCTATGATTTACAACAAAACCACTGCTCTTGCTCCTAATCCAAGCAAGAACACGCAGTATTTTGCTTATGTACTTACCGGTAACTACATCGCTATAGCTGCCGCTCCTTTCTTCGTAAAATTAGCTGCAACGATATGCCATACTACCACCGAAGCCAGCCCTGACTTCGCCATAATTCTTGCAGCTGTAGTGACTGCAACTCTTTTAGGTGTTTCGCTTATCTTCGTAAAAGACTACGCTTTCAAGACCGAAAGATAAGAGCTAAATCAAGTCAAGATAAAAGGCTGACGCCGGAAAGAACTCAGAATTAAGAGTCTTCCGGCGTCAGCCTTTTATCTTGACTTGATACTTGACTTAGCTTTTGCTATGGACGCATTGTCTACTTCTTACAGGATTTCTCAGCTTCTTATGTAATGAGGCATATCCGGCGGGAGCACCATCGAGAGCTCGACAAGACCGGCCACTTTACCATCACGGCGCCAAGGTGTCTGATAGATAAGTTTTTTCTGGCCGTTTTTCTCAATGGTGTAGGCATTGCTTGTGCCTTCGGCCATGAGGCGTTTTATAGTCTCGACAGCATGAGGCGGGTGATAGGCTAACAAATCGTGTCCTATAATGTCGCCGTGGCGTGCGAAAGTAGCACGCGAGCGGTCGTTCATATAAATGATTTTATAATCAGCGTCGCATATTGTCACGGCGCAGTCTATACCGTCGGCCCAGTGCAGCAGCTCGGCCGGAACTTCATAGTCTGACATCTCAATTCTATGGATTAATATCTGTAATGTATATTTCGGGTTGACTATTACTTCTTCATGGTGAAGTGACGTGAAGCGAGACGATAACCGTCACAGATTACATCAACGGTATAGTCGCCGGGAGTAAGAGTAGTATTAACATCCCAGTAAACAGTGACGTGCAGTTCCTCGTTGGCATATTCCACCTGACGTTTGGCAGTGATAGGTACCGAAGCGCCATCGACTGTACAGCTACCGCCGTTACCGAGCAGTGTACCTTCGGGTGAGAGTATGCGTATGCAGAAATCTTTCATGCCGGGAGCGGCTGTATTGTTAGGACTGACTGTAAAGCTTACTCCCAAAGTACGTGCTTTGGTTATATTTTTTTCAGGTTTGTTTTTCTTGTTGTAGGCACTCAGACTCACACCTGTTATATTGAGTTTTTTAGCAAGCTTGACAGTCTGTTCAAGCTGTTTATTTTCGCTGGTAGTATGTGTGACCTGCGTGGCGAGTTGCTGGTTACGCTGGTTTACCTGTTTTATCTCCTGACGCAGACCTTCATTTTCCTCACCAAGACGTTTTATCTCTTCAAGATAATGGCGCACGATACCTTTGAGAGTAGTGATTTCACCCTCAAGCTGTTTGATACGCGCACGGTTAGCGGCATTAGAGCGCTTCTCGGCAGTAAGCTCCTGTAGCAGACCCTCTACCTTCAGGCGTGCTTCATTATATTTTTGCACCAGAGAGTCATTTTTCAGATATATCTGTTGGTCCTCATATTGCGAGAAATCAGCGTTGAGTTTGTCAAACTCGTTAGTCAGCAACAGTCGGTCATTAGCCAATGACAGTGAATCAATACGTGCCTGAGCATCATTGACAGCAGCCGTCTGGTTAGAGTTGTTGATGATAAGCACTATGATGAGGGCCACCATACAAAGCACCACGGCGCCTGCGGCACCGAACAATATCTTCTTTTTCTTTTCCATAGGTTTTTGATTGTCTGTTGTTGGAAAGCTCCGGAATCTTAGATGACAACCGGTATATGCTTCAAGGCGCAAAATTAACCACTCTAACCCATATCTCAAAGAGTGAATGATAAAAAAGCACCGTTCCTAACTTAGGAACGGTGCTTTTTTATCATTCGGCTATCTTATATCAACGCACCATTGTTCTGATAGCGTGTCCCTGACCGGCCACTATGTAGAGACCCTGCGGCAGTGCTACAGTACCATTACTGTCGGCTGTGCGATAAAGTACACGACCGTCAATGCTGACCACACTGAAACCGCCGTCCATACCCGAGACTTCAAGCATTCCGTTGTATGAATTTACACGTGCATCGTCATTGCCTATAGCCTTGACGGCCGACAGACCCTTACTACCTATCACAACGTAGCAATTACCTTCGACACTTACAGTACCGTTAGTCGCATTGAATGTGGGTTCACTACCGTAACTCTTAGAGAGAATCTGATAGTCAGCGTTGTCCTTGCTCAAGAAATCGAAAGTCAGTGTCAGAACTCCGGTAGTATTAGGATTAACCACTGTCAGAAGTTCCTTGCCGTCAGCACGTGACTGAAGCCAGCGTCCGTTATTCCAATCAGATGCACGACAGGCACTTGCAAACGAAGCACTCTCGACGAACATTTCCGGATTACCCAAACGTACAGCTATAAGTTCGGAATAATTCTGTACCAGACCTGCATTATACTCATTGTCAAGCAGAGCCCAGTCCACTATTTTGGGATTGTAGTTTTAACATTGTTGTCATCCTTGGGATTCTGTGCCTTACCCATCTCGGAGGACTGCCATATCATGTGTGCACCGGGTGCCATAAACATCTGTGCGGCAGCTGAAC